>CBJLQC010000045.1:0-9979 GCA_966424955.1 uncultured bacterium
CCGAATGCCCGACCGGCGCCGCGTCACCCAGCGGATAGCCGAGGATGGCGCGCACATGGTTCTCGAACTGGCTGGTCTCGGCGCCTTCGATCGTCCAGTGTCCGCTGTTGTGCACGCGCGGCGCCATTTCATTGGCAATCAGCTGCGCGCCGGCCTGGAACAGCTCGATGGCGAGGACGCCGACGTAGTCGAGTTCATCGAGAACACGCGTCGCATAATCCTCCGCCACGGATTGCAGCTCCTCCGATTCCGGCGCGGGCGCGTACGACACGCGCAGAATGCCATCGGCGTGGATGTTCTCGACCAGCGGACAGAACAGCGTTTCGCCCTGGCGGCCGCGCACGGCGATGATGGACAGCTCGCGATCGAAGGGCACCAGGCCTTCCAGGATCAGATTGGTGGCGTGCAGTCGCTCCCACGCCTGCTGCAATTCGTCGGGGCGGCGCAGCACGAACTGCCCCTTGCCGTCGTAGCCCATGCGCCGCGTCTTCAGCACGGCCGGATAGCCGATGCGTGGTGCCGCATCGCGCAGCGCCTCGAAGGAATCGACCTCCGCATACGGCGCAGTGGGCACTCCCAGCTCGGCAAAGGCCAGCTTCTCGTTGAGCCGGTCCTGCGAAACACGTAACGCCTCGAGCGACGGCATGACCGGTACGTGCTCGGCGATGAATTGCGCGGCTTCCAGCGGCACGTTCTCGGATTCGTAGGTGACGACATCCAGGCCGTCGGCGAAGCGCTTCAGGGCGTCATGGTCTTCGTACGCGGCGTTGATGTGCTCGGCGACCTCGCGCGCGGACGTGTCCTGCGCGGTACCCACGTGGCGGAAGCGCGCGCCCAGCGGATAGCCGGCCAGCGCCAGCATGCGGCCCAGCTGGCCGCCGCCCAACACACCAATCCTCATTTGCCCGGCTCCCCGGCCGCGGGGTCAGGGTGCTCCAGCACGTTGCGCGTCTGCTCCTCCCGGAAACGGTGCAATGCCGCGCGGTATTCGGGGTGCTTGATGCCGACGATCGACGTCGCCAGCAGCGCGGCATTGATGGCGCCCGGCTTGCCGATGGCCAGTGTGCCGACCGGCACGCCGGCCGGCATCTGTACGATGGACAGCAGCGAATCCTGGCCCTTGAGCGCTTTGGATTCGACCGGCACGCCCAGCACCGGCAGCACGGTCTTGGACGCGCACATGCCGGGTAGGTGCGCCGCGCCGCCGGCCCCCGCGATAATGACCTCGATGCCGCGCCGCTCCGCCGCGGAGGCATATTCGAAGAGCAGGTCGGGCGTGCGATGCGCGGAAACCACGCGCCGCTCGTACGGCACGCCCAGCCGGTCCAGCATCTCGGCCGCGTGCGCCATGGTCTCCCAGTCCGAGCGCGAGCCCATGATCAGTCCGACCAGCGGAGCCGGCGTGGCAGGTGGCGTGTTCACGCGGCAATAATCGGCCGGCATATTGGGAAACGCAAATTATCGTGAGGTGTACCGCCTTGATGAGCCGGTTCATTGACGTTGCCGAGCTGCGCGCCCTCGCCCGCCTCGCCATTCCCATCGTCGCTATCCAGGTCGGCCTGATGTTCATGGGTGTCGTCGATACCATGATGGTCGGGCGTGTGTCGCGCGAAGCGCTGGCGGCTGTCGCGCTCGGCAACTTCTACTACTTCGCCGGTGCCATCTTCGGCATGGGCGTGCTGCTCGCGCTCGACCCGGTCATCTCGCAGGCGGTCGGTGCGCAGGACGACGACGCCGTTGCGCGCGCGGTGCAGCGCGGCTTCATCCTCAGTCTGGTGCTCACCGTGATCGCCAGCCTGGTGCTGCCCACCGCGCGGCCCGTGCTGACGTTGCTGCATCAGCCGGCGGAGGTGGTGCCGCTGGCCCACACCTACGTACTGGGCACGCTGCCGGGCGTAGCGCCCTTCTTCTTTTTCGTGGTGCTGCGGCAAACGCTCCAGGCGATGCATCAGACGCGCGCCATCGTCATCACCATCGTCGTCGCCAACCTGGCCAACGTGCTGATCAACTGGATGCTCATCTTCGGCAAGCTGGGCGCGCCCGCGCTGGGCGTGCTGGGTGCCGCCATCGCGACATCGATCAGCCGCTGGATCATGTTCTTCCTGCTGGCGCTGCTCGCGTGGCCGCTCATCAGCAGGCACGTGGATCCGTGGCGGCGCGAGTCGTGGACGCCCCGGCCGTTGCTGCACATGGTCCGCATTGGCGCGCCGATCGGTGCCGCGTACTTCTTCGAGTATGCGACGTTCGGCACGATCGCGCTGCTGATGGGCTTGCTGGGCACGCTCGAGGTGGCCGCGCACCAGATCGCGATCAATCTGGCTTCGCTCACGTTTATGGTACCGATGGGCGTCAGCGCGGCGGCTACCGTGCTGGTCGGCAATGCCATCGGCCGCGACGATGCGGCCGGCGCGCGGCGCGCCGCGAAAGCAGCGCTGGTCGCCGGCGCGGGCTTCATGACGACCAGTGCCGTGGTGTTCCTGGCTGCACCCGAGCTGCTCGCCCGACTCTACACCAGTGATGCGGGCGTGCTGGCGCTGGCCGCCACGCTCATACCCATCGCCGGGCTGTTCCAGGTGTTCGATGGCACGCAGGTGGTGGGGGCCGGCGTGCTGCGCGGCGCCGGCGAAACCCATTCGCCCATGATCATCGCCCTGCTCGGCTTCTGGGTGATCGGCATGCCGGTGAGCATCTATCTCGGGCTCTACACGCCGATGCGCGCCACGGGCTTGTGGTGGGGCTTCGTGTTTGGCCTGGCCGCGGTTGCGGCATTTCTCCTCTTGCGCATCCGCTATCGTTTCGCCCGCGAGCTGCGCCGGCTCACCATCGAAGAGCAGCACCTTCCTGCTTTCGATATGGCTGATTAGTATCACCCGCCATGAATGATCGCATACTGAAAGCCCTTCGCCGCGAGCCGGTGGACGCCACACCCGTCTGGTTCATGCGGCAGGCCGGACGTACGCTGCCGCGCTACCGTGAATCGCGCGCCGAGCGCGACATGCTCACGATACTGCGCGACCCGCCGGCGGCCGCCGAGATTACTGCGATGCCGCTCGACTATTTTCCCGTCGATGCGTGCGTCCTCTACAACGACCTGGTCACTCCCTTTGTCGCGGCCGGCCTCAACCTGGAAATGCGGCCGGGCATCGGGCCGGTGGTCCACGATCCGATCACGCAGCCCGGCGATGTCGCGCGGCTGAAGCCGTTCGATCCGCGCATCGAGCTGGCCTACACGATGGACCAGATCAGGCTGCTGGTCGAAAAGCTCGATGTGCCGGTGCTCGGCTTCCTGGGCGCGCCCTTCACGCTGTGCTCGTATCTCGTGCGTGGCTCGCGCGACAAGCACCACGAAGAGATCAAGGACTTCATGCTGCGCTATCCGGATGCGTGGAACGAGCTGGCCGATTTCTGGGCCACGCACCTCGCCGACTTCGGGATCGCGCAATACGAGGCGGGCGCGGGCGCCGTGCAGGTGTTCGATTCGTGGGCCGGCAGTCTGTCGCTGGAGGATTACGAGCGGCTGGTGCTGCCGCACTCACACAAGTTGATCTACACGATGCAGGAGCGCGGCGTACCGGTTATTCATTTCGCGACCGGCAATCCCGCGCTGCTGCCGTTGATCGCGCTGGCCGGCGGCGATGCCATCTCGGTCGACTGGCGCCTGCCCATCGACACCGCGTGGGATATCATTGGCGAGGACAAGGCGATCCAGGGGAACCTGGACCCCAGTGCCCTGCGCGCGGGGCGCGACGTCGCACTGCGCAAGGCTCGTGAAATCCTCGAGCGGGTCGATCACCGGCCGGGCCATATCTTCAATACCGGGCACGGGCTGTTGCCGGGAACAGACCCGGATGTCGTGAAGGCAGTGGTTGACCTGGTGCATGAGTTCTAGGATGACATCCGCCGTCATTATTCTGAATTTCGGGGAACCCGAGCACGCCACCATGGAAGAAGTGGTGCCGTTCCTCGAGCGCATTTTCATGATGAACGCGTCGCTGGAAGACGCGAGTGCGTACGAGCGGGCGCTCAAGCGCAGCCAGCAGCTGGCGCGCGAGCGCGCGCCCGGCTTGATCGAAGAGTTCGAGAAGATCGGCGGCTCGCCGCTGCACGCGCAGGCGCGCCAGGAAGCGGCCGCGTTGCAGGCGGAGCTGCAGCGGCGCGGTCATGATGTCCCGGTCATCATCGGCATGCAGTTCACGAAGCCCAGCATCGCGGAGGCGGTCGCGCAGGCACGCGCAGCCGGCGTCGAGCGGCTGATCGGACTGCCGGCCTATCCGTTGTGCGGCCGCTCCACGACCATTGCCGCGCTGCAGGACCTCGCGCGCGAAGTCGAGAAGAGCGATTGGGATGTCGAGCTGCGTGAGATCACCGGCTGGCACCGGCACCCGCAATACACGCAGCTGCGCGCGGACGCGATCCGGCGCACCTACGAGCGGCATGGCCTCAACCTGGCGGACCCGCGCATCAAGCTCGTGTTTTCCGCCCATGGCACTCCACTCAAATACATCGATGAAGGCAGCCGGTACCAGGATTACGTGCTGGACTCCTGCCGGCGCATCGCGGAAGCGCTGGGCGTCACGGATTACACGATCGGGTATCAGAACCACGCCAATCGTCCGGGCGTCGAGTGGACGCAGCCGGATGTCGAGCAGGTGGTTGCTACCATCGATGCGGAGGGCATCGTCGTGGACGCCGTCGCGTTTCTGCACGAGCAGTCCGAATCACTCGCCGAGCTGGATCACGATCTGCGCGAAGACGCGGAAGCGCGCGGCTTGAAGTTCTATCGCGTGCCCATCCCGTTCGACGATCCACGCGTCGCGGAGGTGCTCGCCGATCTGGTCGAGCCGCTGGTACAGCAGGATGGCGGGCTGGATGAGCTGCGCCCCTGTCGCTGCCGCGACGAGCCGGGCGTGTGGTGCCTCAACCGTCAGTCGTAACTTCGGATTCCGACTTGTTGTTGTTCTTGCCGATGGGCGACTGGATCTGCTCCAGCAGCTCCTTTTCGATCAGGTCCGAGTTGAGCGGCTGCAGCATGTCACGCAGCTCGGGATCGTCGCCCACCTTGTGACCGAGGCGGGTATACAGACCCGCCACCAGCTGCAGGGTTTTGGTCACTTCGGCTTCCACCCGCAGATTCACCTGCAGCGTCAGCTCCTCGCGCAGCTCCGCGATCGACGCCTCCCGCCCCTGCGCCATCAGCACGAACAGCGAGAGAAAGATGGCCTCGAGCGACACGATCATGGTCAACAGGCCAAAGGGAAAGGGATCGAACGGGCGCCACGGTGTCGCCCCGACATTGACGAGGATCCAGGCGGTGAACCAGAAGATATGCAGGGCGAAGAACCACGGAGATGAAGCCAGCCTGGTCATCTGCTCGGCGACGCGCTCCATCCACGTGCGCTCGCCCTGGTGCTGAGCTTTGACGGCGCGGATAGCGCCCAGATGCACGGTGCTGCGCCTGCGGCGCTCGGGTGTGTCGCGCTGCTGACCTCCTTCCGAAGGCCGATGTTTGGATCGTCGGTCCATGGGACCTGACTTTGGCGAAAAGCGTGCCCTAGGAGAGGTCCAGCCGCATGACTACCGCGGAACTGGGACAGACTACCGCGAATTCGGACGCGCGCTGGACCTCAGCCGGCGCGGCGCTGCGCTCGATGGCCACGAAGCCGAGCTTTTCGAAGAAACCGGCAGCTGTGGTAGTGAGCAGGAAGGCATCCGCGAGTCCCATCGTCCGACACCAGGCCAGGCGTTCGACGGTGAGCTGCGAGCCCAGCCCGCTGCCGCGCTGGTCAGGCGCCACCACGACCGAGCGAAGCAGCCCGTGACGGCCGTAGACTTCGACACCGATCGCGCCGACCACGGCGTCACTGCGCTCGGCGATGGCGTAGTTCGCCGGAAAGAAATCGCGCACACCGTCCACCGGTAGCGCGGCGGCCTGCAGCAGCGCCTCCACGGCCGGCAGATCATCCGATTGCGCCGCCCGAATGCTCACATCACTCATCCGGCTTGACCCTGCCTCTCTGTTGCTTGATCCGCGAACGGTTCTTCTTGGCGCGCAGCCGCGCTTCCTTCTGCGCGCGCGGCACGCGCGTTTGCTTGCGAGGCCGCGGGAGGTGCAGCGCCTGCGCCAGCATGTGCGCGAAGCGGCGCGTCGCGTCTTCCTTGTTTTGATGCTGGCTGCGGCTGCCCGAGCTGGTCAGGCGCAACACGCCGTCCGCGCCGATGCGCTTGCGCAGCTTCAGCAACAGACGGGCTCGCTGTTCCTCGGTGAGCGAGGGCGACGTCTCCACGTTCCAGAGCAGTTCAATGCGCGTGGATGAAGTGTTCACGTGCTGGCCGCCCGGCCCGCCCGAGCGGGTCGCGCGATACTCGAGCTCAGCCAGCGGTATGCTCAGCTGCGGATTGACTACGACATGGGTATCCGAGTTCATTGCTGCCATGATATAATCCCGTAGTCGCCCAGGAGAAGGACATGAAAGTCAAGCTGCTTTGCTTGCTGGTAGTCACAGCCTGTGCCGCGCCCACCGATCGGCCGGCACTGACCCCCGATCAGCTCTGGACGCAGGCCTCGCCGGCACTCCTCAGCATCAAGGCGGACGAGCTGCTTCAGCAAATCCGTGTGCTGTCGGCGGACGAGTTCGAGGGCCGCGCACCCGGCACGCGTGGCGAGGAGCTGACGGTCAACTACCTGACCGAGCAGTTCAGGAAGCTGGGGCTGCAGCCTGGCAACCCGGATGGCACCTACGTGCAGAACGTGCCGCTGGTCGGGTTCACCTCGCAGCCGACCCTGACGGTCACGGCCGGCGGCGAGACGAAGACGTACACGCCGCAGGCCGACTACGTGGCGGTGTCGCGCCGCTTCCAGCCGGAAGTGCGCGTGGACAACTCCGACATCGTCTTCGTGGGCTACGGCGTGGTCGCGCCGGAATACGGCTGGGACGACTACAAGGATGTCGACGTACGCGGCAAGACCATTCTCATGCTGATCAACGATCCGGCCGTGCCCAGCGCGAGCAACCCGTCGCAGCTGGACCCGAATATGTTCAAGGGCAACGCGATGACGTACTACGGCCGCTGGACCTACAAGTACGAGATTGCCAGTGAGAAAGGCGCCGCGGCCGCCATCATCATCCACGAGACCGGTCCGGCCGGTTATCCGTTCGAGGTCGTGTCGGGCAGCTGGGGCCGTGAGAACTTCGATATTCGCAAGCCCGGCGGCCCGGGCAATCGGGTGCAGGTCGAGTCGTGGATCACGCTCGACCGCGCGCGGGAGCTGCTGCAGGCGTCCGGTCAGAATTTCGATGAGCTGAAGCGCGCCGCGGTACGCAAGGACTTCCGCCCGGTTGCGCTCAACGCGAAGGCCAGCTTCCACCTGCGCAACGCCGTGCGCGACGTGCAGTCACACAATGTGATCGCGCGATTGCCGGGCGACACCGATCCCGACGAGTACGTCGTCTACACGGCGCATTGGGATCACCTCGGCCGCGATCCCAATCTGCAGGGCGACCAGATCTTCAACGGCGCAGCCGACAACGCATCCGGGACGGCGGCATTGCTGGAGATCGCGCAGGCATTTACCGCGCTGCCCGACCGGCCGCGTCGCTCGATTCTGTTCCTCGCGGTGACGGCCGAGGAGAAGGGGCTGCTGGGCGCCAAGTACTACGCCGAAAATCCGCTCTACCCGCTGAACAAGACGCTCGCCAACATCAACGTGGATGGCATCAATCAGTGGGGGCGCACCAGTGACCTGGTCATCGTCGGCTACGGCAACTCGACGCTGGATGATCTGACCACGGAAGCCGCGCAGCGGCAGGCGCGCACCATCGTCCCGGATCCCGAGCCGGAAAAAGGCTTCTTCTATCGCTCGGACCATTTCGAGTTCGCCAAGCAGGGCGTCCCCGCGGTTTACCTGGATGCCGGCACGAACTACATCGGCAAGCCGGCCGGATACGGCCAGGCGAAACGCGACGAATACACGACGCGTGACTACCACAAGCCGTCCGATGAGATCAAGCCCGACTGGGACCTGACGGGCGCGGTCGATGATACCCAGCTGCTGTTCATGCTCGGCTATCGGGTCGCCGAAAGCGAAGTGTGGCCGGAATGGAAGCCGGGCACGGAGTTCCGCGCGAAACGAGAGGCTTCGCTGCGGCAGTAGCCGCGAGCGCGCTCTACTTGATGCCCAGGTAGCCCCGCGCCTTCCGCTTGTCGGCCAGAATGGTGCCGCGGCACTTGCGAGAGCCGCATCGGCAGGGGTAGAGCGCTTTCATCTTCTTCGTGTGCGGATCGTCCAGCACGAACCAGTAGTCGTAGGCCAGCTCTTCACCCTTCTTGATGTCACGCAGCGAATAAATGAACACGCGCCCCTTTTCCACGACGGCCTCGCAATTGGGGTCGCACGAGTGGTTGATCCAGCGCGCAATGTTACCGTGATGCGCCGCATCGATGATCTTCCGGCTGTTGACTGAAAACAGGAAAGTGTGGTGCGGCGTGCTCTCATCGAAGGGATAGCGGCGGTCCGCTTCACCCGGCGTGATGATCTCGCCGACATACTCGACCAGCCGTTCGCCCGCCGGAATGTCGCGGGTCGCGATCACACCGCGGCCGTGAATCTTCGAATCATACATCTTGAACGGCCGCCCGCGGCCGCCGCTCGTCGATTGCTTCGTTGCCATTGTCTGTCCTGAGAATGCGAGCGCGAACTATGCGCGCAACAACCGTAAATGACAAGACCTGCCGTCACTCGCACCGGTGCGCACAATCACGTGCGGATCACGCGGTAGCGCGCACGCACGAGATTGTAGCAGCCGTAGAGCAATAAGCCGACGGCGATGCCCATCAGCAGCCAGTGCCCGAACGGCTGCTCCAGCACGGCCTGCATGGATGCGCCCAGGTCGCGCGCCTCGGCCGGATCATGCTCGAGCCCCGCCTTGATGAGAAAGCCGCCCACCACGGTGAAGACGACGCCGCGCGCCGCGATGCCGAGTCTTGCCAGGCGGCGTACCCACCGCCGTGTGTTCGTCTCCAGCTCACCCAGGCGCAGGTGCTTGTCGAGACGGGCCTGCAGGGCGCGCACGAGTTGCGCGAGCCCATAACCGCCGACGGCCGCGCCGGCGAGGACGACCAGCCACACGCCGAACGGCTGGGACATCAGCTCGGCCGTCCAGTGCGGCGCCTTGTTGCCCGGATTGGCGCGCCCGCTGAAGAACGCGATCCGCACCGCCTCCATACCGACGAACAGGTTGACCAGCCCCGTGCCGACATACAGCGCGCGCTTGTTCGGCTTTTCGCCGTCGGGATTGGCAATGCCGCTGTACAGTCGCCAGAGCGCATAGGCCAGCAGCCCGACGCCGATCACGCCGAGCATGATGTGGCCGAAGTCCATGCCCTGGAGCGTGCTCATCGCTTCCTGTGAATCGCCGGCCCGTCCCGAGCCGCGCGCGGCGCCCAGCGCCAGCGCTGCCATCAGCATATAGACCACGCCCTTCGCGGCCAGGCCGAAGCGCGCGAATGCCTGCAGCGCCCGATGACTTTCCATGCGCCGCGAACAGGGCAACTTGTGCGCCTGCCTTTTGCATGTGCCCCGCGCATGCAGCACAAGCTCGACCGGCTGCGCCGCATCGCGACGATCCTCGATGATGCGGTGCGGGTCCCCGGAACGAATATCAGGTTTGGGTTGGATGCCCTGCTCGGCCTGCTGCCCGGCGGCGGTGATGCGATCACCGGCGTGGTGGCGGGTTACGCCATCGTGCTGGCCGCGCGCCTGGGCGCGCCACCCGCCGTCATCGCGCGCATGGCCCTGAATGTTCTGATCGACGTCGCGACCGGCACCATCCCGGTGCTGGGCGACATCTTCGATGTCGGCTGGAAATCGAACCGCAAGAACGTGCAGCTGCTGGAACGCTATCAGCAGCAGCCGCAGAAAGTGAAAGCCGGCAGCTGGGCCATCGTCGCGCTTCTGACGCTTGGCGCCATCGTCGCGGCG
>CBJLQC010000046.1:0-9945 GCA_966424955.1 uncultured bacterium
GGCACGGGCACGCTGATCAACGTGAACAGCGCCCGTGACGCCGACATCAAGCGTGGGTTCCTGGTCACGCCCGGAGCCACCGCGCCGGCTGCCGAGACGCATGCAGCCCAGGCGGAGGGTGGCCACGGCGCCGAGGACGTGCATCCGTTGGACGCACGCGTGCAGGAGCTGCAGGGCGCCGGCGGCATGACCCCGGCCGAGATCGATGGCAGCCCGGGCGGCTATCCGCACACCGGGATGTATTACGGGGAATACTCGGAGGCCGCGCCCCGCTGGGCGATGGCGATCGATCTCGACAAGTGCATCGGCTGCAGCGCCTGTACGACGGCGTGCTACGCCGAAAACAACATCGGTATCGTCGGACCGCAGCAAGTGGCCATGGGGCGCATCCTGCACTGGATCCGCATCGAGCGCTACTACGAGCGCACGGACACCGGCGAGCTCAAGAACACGGCGTTCGTGCCGATGATGTGCCAGCATTGCGGCAACGCGCCGTGCGAGCCGGTCTGCCCGGTGTACGCGGCGTATCACACGCCCGACGGCCTGAACGCGCAGGTCTACAATCGCTGCGTCGGCACGCGCTACTGCGCGAACAACTGTCCCTACAAGGTCCGCGTTTTCAACTGGTATTCGTGGGAATGGCCGGAGCCGCTCAACTGGCAGCTCAACCCGGACGTCACGGTGCGCGAGAAGGGCGTGATGGAGAAGTGCACATTCTGTGTGCAGCGCATCCGCGAAGCGCAGAACCATGCGCGCCTCGAGGATCGCGCCGTGCATGACGGCGAGATCGTGCCGGCCTGCGCGCAGACCTGTCCGGGCAATGCCATTGTGTTCGGCAACATCAGGGATGCCAACTCACAGGTTGCCCGCGTCGCGGCCTCGGGCCGCGGCTACCGTGTGCTGGAGGCGCTCAACACGCAGTCCGCCATCACCTATCTGAAGCGGGTCTCGCTGACGGAAGATGCGGCGTCGCACGAACCGGCAGAAGCAGGAGCCGCGCACTAGCATGGCCAAAGTCATCAGGGAAAAAAGGTCCGAGACGCATCCGGGCATTGCCAATTACGAGGAAGTCAACAAAGAAGTCCTCCAGCTGCTCACGCCGCCCGGCAAAGCGTACAAGATATTGTTCGCCGGCGTGCTGGCCGTCCTCGCGTGGGGCATTTACGCGTGGATGGTGCAGATCGTCCTCGGCATCGGTAAGTCGGGACTCATCAATCCGGTCGGCTGGGGCGTCTACATTACGACCTTCGTCTTCTGGGTCGGCATCGCGCACAGCGGCACGCTCATCTCCGCGATCCTTTATCTCTTCCGCGCGCGGTGGCGGCAGTCCATCTATCGCGCCGCGGAAGCCATGACGGTCTTTGCCGTGATGACTGCGGGTCTGTTCCCGATCATCCACCTCGGCCGGCCGTGGATCTTCTACTACCTCATGCCGTACCCCAACCAGCGCGAGCTGTGGCCCAACTTCCGTTCGCCGCTGGTCTGGGACGTGTTCGCGATCTCGACCTATCTGACGGTTTCCGCGACGTTCTTTTTGATCGGCATGATCCCGGACATTGCGGCGGCGCGCGATGCGACGACGGTGCCGTGGCGCCGCAAGCTGTACAGCGCGTTGTCGTTCGGATGGCGCGGGACCGGCGAAGAATGGAAGCACTTCACGCGCGCCTATCTGTACCTGGCTGCGCTGGCCACGCCGCTGGTGCTGTCCGTGCACTCGGTCGTGTCCTGGGACTTCGCGATGGGCATCGTGCCGGGCTGGCACACGACGATCTTCGCCCCCTACTTCGTGGCCGGCGCGATCTTCTCCGGGATTGCCATGGTGATCACGCTGCTGATCCCCATCCGCAAGATCTTCAATCTGCAGAATTACTTCACGACCAAGCATTTCGATGCGATGGGCAAGCTGATTCTGCTGACCGGCAACATCGTTTTCTACGCGTACCTGACCGAATACTTCATCGCGTGGTACAGCTTCGAGACGCCCGAGCGGGCGGCCTTCTGGTGGCGCGCGTTCGGCGACTACTGGTGGGCAACCTGGATCATGCTCACCTGCAACGGCATCATCCCGCAGCTGCTGTGGTGGAAGAAGGTGCGTACCAGCATCCCGGCGATGTTCGTGATCACGATCTTCATCAACATCGGCATGTGGTTCGAGCGCTTCGTAATCATCATTGTATCGCTGTCCCACGAGTATGAGCCCTGGCAGTGGCGCGCGTATCAGCCGAGCTGGGTCGAAATGTCGATCCTGGTGGGCAGCTTCGCATGGTTCTTCATGTGGTTCCTGCTGTTCCTGCGCGTCCTGCCCGCCGTTTCGGTGCAGGAGCTCAAGGAAGTGCTGCCGCTGCCCCGGCGGAGAAAGTCATGAGCAAGACAAAAGAGGAAGGCGTACTCGGCGTATTTGCCGACATTGACGGTGCCGTTGAAGCGATAGAAAAGCTCAAGACGGCCGGCCTGCATCGGATCGTGACCTTCTCGCCCATGCCGAGCCACGACCTGGAGCATGCCGTGCATCCGCCGGCCAGTCCGGTGCGCATGTTTACGTTGATCGGTGGGCTGACCGGCGCGGCCACCGGCTTCGCGCTGCCCACGTTGACCTCGCTCGACTGGCCGCTGGTCACGGGCGGCAAGCCGATCATCTCGATTCCGCCGATGGTCATCATCGCATTCGAGCTGATGGTCCTCTTCGGGGCGCTGTCCACCGTGGCCGGGCTGTTCATCAATGCGCGGCTGCCGCGCGCGCGCAGCCAGGTCATTTATGATCCGTCCTTCTCGGCCGGCAATTTCGGCGTGTTCGTGAGCCCGAACGGTAATGCCGCACGAGCGCGCGAGATCATGCAGCAGGCGGGGGCCACGTCGATCCGTGAGCGCGCGGAGGAGGTTCGCGTTGACATCTAAACGGATCGGGATCGGGATCGCCCTCGTGCTGGCGCTCGGTAACAGCGCGTGCACCAGGTTCGAGAACGTCATGGCGTCGATCCCGGTGTTCAGTTTCCTGCGTAATGCGCCGTCGTTCGATCCGTATGAAGCGCCCCGCCCGGCACCCTACGGCTCGGTGCCGTTCAATACGCCGGCGGGTGAATCGCTGGGACCGCTCGAGGCGACCGAGGTGGCGCTCACCGAATTCGGCACGCGCGTGCAGAATCCGCTGGCCGCCAACGACACAGCGGCGCTGCGGACCGGACAGGTCATGTTCGATCGGCACTGCCTGGTCTGTCACAACGCCGACGGCAAAGGCAACGGTCCGATCGTAGGTCCCGGCAAGTTCCCGATGGGGCCGAACCTGACGCTACCCGTAACCGTCGCGCGCACGGACGGCTACATCTACGCGATCGTTCGTGCCGGACGCGGGCTGATGCCCGCTTACGGGCCGCGCATGAGTCATCTCGAGCGCTGGGCGGTCGTCAATTACGTACGGCAACTGCAGCGTTCGGCGGGTGCACAGCCGGTTGCGGCGCCCATTGCCGCGCCGGCACCCACAGCCACGACAGCACAATGAGCAGTGTAACCGATCGATATCCCGACCTTCCGGCGCGCCGGCTCGAAAACGTACCCGGGCTCTTCCGCGTGGGCGCACCCGTCATTGCCGTGCTGGGCGTGCTCATCATGGCGCTGGCCTTCGCGGCCGATCGGGAGCGCGCCTGGCGTGCCTATCACTTCAACTGGCTGTTCTTCACCAGCATCGCGCAGGGTGCGGTTACGCTGGCGGTGGTCGTCACGATCACGCGCGGCGTCTGGTCGCGTCCCATCCGACGCCTGGCACTTTCGTTCGTCGCGTTCCTGCCCTTTGCCTGGCTCCTCGCCATCCCGATCCTGTTCGGCGCGGAGCACATTTTCCCGTGGGTGGCCGATCCGGCCGCGATTCAGCCGGGCAAGGACGCGTATCTCAACGTGCCGTTCATGGCGATTCGCACGCTGGTGCTGCTTGGCCTGCTCTTCTTCTTCGACCTGCGGTTCGCGTACTGGGCGATCCGTCCGGATCTCGGTCTCGTGCGCGACCGCGCGCATGCGCGCCTCCAGCCGCTCTACGCGCGGCTGACACGCGACTGGCTCGGACAGGACGCCGAGGAAGCGCGTTCCGCCCGGAAGCTGGCCGTGCTCGGTCCGGTCGTCGCCGTGCTCTTTGCCGTTTCCTTCGGCGTGCTGTCCTGGGACTTCGTGATGTCGCTCGAGCCGCACTGGTTCAGCACCATGATCGGTCCCTACTTCTTCATGGGCGCATTCCTGGGCGGCGTCGCCGCCACCGTCATTGTCTGCGTGCTGTACGTGCTGCGCGGCAACGCGCGACACATCATCGAGCCGGTGAATCTGCACGACATCGGCAAGCTGATGTTCGGCTTCTGCGTGTTCTGGGCGTACCTGTTCTACTCCCAGTTCATCGTGATCTGGTACGGTCTGCTGCCCATCGAACAGGCGTGGCTGGTCCATCGCTTCGGCCAGCCGTACCAGCCGCTCATGGCGCTGGTGTTCGCGTGTCTGTTCGTGTTCCCGTTCTTTGGACTGATGGGTGTCGCACCCAAACGCACGCCGCAGATCGTGGCGTTCTTCGCGACCATCGTCCTGGTCGGGCTGTGGCTCGAGCGTTACATCCTGGTTTATCCATCGCTGTACGCGACGGCGCGTGACATACCGTTCGGCTGGCAGGAATTCGGGCCGCTTTTCTTCTTCCTCGGACTGCTCGGTCTGGCAGTCGTCGGCTTCCAGTCACGGTTCCCCATTTTCCAGTTATGGCAGCCGCCCTCGGAGCTCGAGCTGCTCGGCGTAGAGCCGATCGATGAGCAGGTGACCGCGCCCCTGGATGAGGACATCCTGTAACGGATCACAAAGCGCAACGAATACGGCGCAACGAGTAAGGCGCAACGATTACCGCGGAAGCAATTCGGAATCCGCGTGATCGTTGCGCCTTTTGCTACGGCGCATTCGTTGCGTCAGACTCGTGGCGCCGTATTCGTTGCGCCGCTTTATTCGTTTCCCCGCCGCTCCAGTATTTTCCGCACCTCGATCGCCATCGCCCGAAACAGCTTTGCCTCGCGCTGATTCAGCGCGGCACGCCGCCCGGCAGCGCGTACGGCGCGCATGATGACCGCGGGGTTGCGCTTCTTGAAGAACTCGATGCGGTCGAGCGCGATCTCCATGTCGGCGAACATGGCGTGCAGCTCGGCGGTGGTGGCGGGTGGCGCGCGCTTGATCCTGCGTGGCTCGGGCAGGGCGTGCTGCGCGCCCTGCGCGGCCATCCAGAGCTCGTAGAGCACGAGCAGCACGGCCTGCGCGAGGTTGAGCGAGGAGTGCTGGGGATTGGTCGGGATGGTGATCACACGATCGCAGAGATCGATCTCGTCGGTGAACAGACCGGAATCTTCGCGGCCGAAGACGAGTGCGATCGGCTGTGCGCGCGTGGCCGGTATGGCCAGCAGCTCGGGCGCCGCGTCGCGCGGATGCTGCCAGACGAATTGCTCGGAGCGCCAGCGCGCCGTGCTGGCCACGCTATGCTGCACGTCGGCCAGGGCGTCACGCAGCGTCTCGAAGAATTCGACCCGGTCCAGGTACTGGCGCGACCCATGGGCGATGCCGTCGATGCGGTGGGCATCGAAAATCGCAGGTTTGACGAGGCGCAGGCGATACAGTCCCATGTTCATCATTGCGCGCATGGTGCCCGCGATGTTGACGATGTCCTGCGTTTCCTGCAGCACCACCACGAATCGTTCGGAAAAGGGTACCGGTTCCGCCATGTGCGGAAGCTCCTGCTCTGGCGCGGAGCAGTCAAGCGGGGCAGATTCCCCTGGTCCGGGCACTTCCACAGGAGCGAGCTTATGGCTGGTGGCGGCGGCTTCACACCGACCGATTGGATCTGGCGGAACGGGAAGCTGGTGCGCTGGGAGGATGCGACGCTGCACGTGTTGAGTCACGTGGTCCACTACGGCTCATCGATCTTCGAAGGTATTCGCTGCTACGACACACCCGACGGCCCCGCCATTTTCCGGCTGCCCGAACACCTGCGCCGTTTTTTTGATTCGGCGCGCATCTATCGCATGGAGCTGGAGCAGACCGCGCAGGAGCTGGCCGATGCCTGTGATCAGGTCGTCGCGGCCAATGGGTTGGACGAATGCTACCTGCGGCCAATCGCGTTGCGCGGCTACGGCAGTCCAGGCGTTAATCCACTGAATTCACCACTCGAAGTCTTCGTGTTGTCCTGGGGCTGGGGCGCGTACCTCGGTGAGCATGGCATGGCGAACGGTGTGGACGCCTGCATCAGCAGCTGGAATCGGATGGAGCCCAACACGTTCCCGTCCTTTGCCAAGGCGGGTGGCAATTATCTGAGCGCCGGGCTCATGAAGATGGAAGCGATCAAGAACGGCTATGACGAGGCGATCGCGCTGGGGCCGAACGGGATGATCAGCGAAGGCAGCGGCCAAAACATCTGCATGGTGCGTGACGGTGTGCTGCTCACGCCGCAGCTGGATGGCACCTTCCTCCCCGGCATCACGCGCGACGCCGTGATCAGGTTGGCGCGCGCGGCCGGCATCGAAGTCCGCGAGCAGCCGCTGGCCCGCGAAATGGTCTACATCGCCGACGAGCTGTTCTTCACCGGCACTGCCGCGGAAATCACGCCCATCAAGTCGGTGGACCGCATCACCGTGGGCGACGGCAAGGTCGGCCCGGTCACGAAGATGATCCAGGATCGGCTGCTCGGTATCGCGCGCGGCAGGTACGAGGACGAATTCGGCTGGCGCCACGTCGTAACGGCAAAAGGCGCAACGAATACGGCGCAACGAGCACGGCGCAACGATTTCACCGCAACGACGACGGCGTAATCACGGCGCCACGCGGCAATGTTCGTGGCGAATTATTCGTAGCTAAGTTTGTCGGTTCCGGGTTATCCGTTACGCACGTGCTTCTGGTAGCACTCGGGGCAGATGTTCTGCGAGAACCGCACGTTGGCGTGCTGTGAGATGTACGCGTCGACGCGCTCCCAGTAGTCCTGCTCGTTGCGGATGCGTTTGCAGTAGGAGCATATGGGCAGCAGGCCTTCCAGCCGGCGCACTTGCTTGAGCGCCGACTCCAGCTCCTGCACGCGATCGGCGAGCTTGCGCTGCAGTTCGACGAAGCGGACTCCGACGCCGACGCGCGCCAGCAGCTCGGCTTCCTCGAAGGGCTTGCGTAGATAGTCGCTGGCGCCGGCTTCCAGCCCGGTGACCAGGGCGTCGGTGCCGCTCTGAGCGGTCAGCAGAATGAAATAGCGATTCGCAAGCTTCGGGTCGGCCGCGGCCCGCCGGCAGACTTCGATGCCTTCCAGGCCGGGCATGATCCAGTCCAGAATGGCGACGTGCGCGTCGCTTTCCTGCAACTTCTTCCACGCCTGCTCGCCATCGGTGGCGGTCACCACATCATAACCGGCGCGCGTCAGCGTATCGTTGACGACGTTGAGCGTCAGCTTGTCATCATCCGCCAGCAGTACCGTTACCGGCCTTGCCATTCATGCCTCACGCGGTGGATCGAGTCTAACGGCCAGCAGACAGGCGGCGGCCAGCAGTGCCAGCGCGGCCCCCGTCCATAGCGCGACGGTCGCCCCCAACCGTTGCCAGAGCAAACCGAAGATAACACTTGCCGGAAATGCCGCGATGCCGATCGCGAAATGGTAGGCGCCGAACGCCGCGCCCCGATAGTCCGCGCGGCTGAGCGTGGCGACCAGCGCCTTCTCGGGCGCTTCAGTGAGGCCGTAAAACAGCCCATAGACGAAGAATAGCACCCACACATGCCACGCGCTGGTGGCGAATGCGAACGTGGCGTAGATCAGCGCGTAAAGAAGCCACCCGGCAACGATCGAGGGACGCGCGCCCAGGCGGTCGGCCAGCATGCCGCCCGGCACGCTCCAGATCATCTTGCTCACGTGCAGGGCGGCCCACAGCGCCGGAATCAGCGCGAGCGGCACGCCCAGCTGCTGCGCGCGCAACAGCAGAAACGCGTCGGTCGCGTTGCCCAGCGTGAAAAGGACGAGGATGAAAAGGAAAGTGCGCAGGCTGCGCGACAGCTGCGCAAAGCCGTGAAAGACCGGTTCAGCTGCGGCACGCGGCACGGCGGCGCGCGTCTCCCGCACGCGCAGCCACAGCACGAGCACGCTCAACGCCGCGGGTATCGCCGCGATCGCGAAAACCAGGCGATAGCGCCCGGGCGCCCAGAGCAGGATACCGGCCGCGACCAACGGGCCGAGCACGGCGCCGGCGTGATCGGCGCTGCGATGGAAGCCGAATGCCGCCCCGCGCTGGGCCGGCTCGACGGCATCGGCGAGCAGCACATCGCGCGGCGCGGTACGAATGCCTTTGCCGATGCGATCCGCGAATCGGATCGTGAGCACGTGCCATGGCGCGGTGGCGATCGCGATCAGCGGCCGGGCCAGGCTCGCAATGCCGTAGCCGGTCAGTACGAGGGGCTTTCGTCGTCCTACCAGGTCGGAGAACCAGCCGCTCGCCAGCTTGAGCAGGCTGGCGGTCGCTTCCGCGATACCCTCGACGATGCCCAGGAAAGCTGCACTCGCGCCCAGCGTCTGCGTGAGAAAGAACGGCAGCAGCGGATAAATCATCTCGCTGGAGAGATCCGTCAGCAGCGAGACTACCGCCAGCCAGAGCACGTTGCCCCGGATGATGCGGGAAAGCTTCAAGGGCCGCCTTTCGAGTTCCGTGGGAAAGCCCAACTGGGACAGGCGCGTCGCGAATGGGCCTATTCTTGCGCTTCATACCCGTGCATCGCCAGTGGACGGGCAGCAGTAGGGAGGAGGAACGATGCGCACGATCATGCTTGCCGTGTTGTTGACTGCAACGGCCGCCAGTGCACAGACGCCGCGTGAGGGGGGCACCTGCAAAGCGGACCGTGCCGGCAACATCCTGCTCACCTCGGTCGAATACGCGGACGGCTACAAGGTCGAAGCGCCCTGGCGCGTGAAAGCGCTCCGCGCCGAGCAGGCCGGTGCCAGCCTCACCGCAGAGCTGGACCACATCATCGAAACCAATCCAGCCACCGGCAAGCGGCACCGCACCCCGTTGCCGGGAACCATCGAGCTGACGTTCGAGGGAGCGAGCAACGCGCTCCTGCTGCGCGAAGCCGCCGACATCTGGTGCGCGACGGTCGCCAAGGCATTGAGCGCGCGCGCAACCGACATCCCGAGTCGCGCGCCGACGAACCGCGTGGTAATGTAGCATGTGCCGATTGCGCTCTTCGAATCGTTTCCGCAACTCGCTGACCGCATTCCCTGGTTGCCGCTGGGCAGGTATCCCACCCCTGTGCAGCCGCTCGCCGTAGGCGAAAACATCTTCATCAAGCGCGACGACCTTTCGGCGCAGCCTTACGGCGGTAACAAGGTTCGCAAGCTCGAATTCCTGTTGGCCGCGGCACGCCGCCGCGGCGCGCGCCGCCTGATCACGGTCGGCGCGGCCGGCTCGCACCACGCACTCGCCACTACCATCTACGGCAAGCAGCAGGGTTTCGAGGTTTCGCTGGTCCTGTTCCCGCAGCCGCTCACCGACCACGTCCGTGACATCCTGTTGCTGGATGCCGCGTATGGCGCCGAGCTGCGCTACACGCGCCGCATGGAGACCGTGCCCGCAGCGCTGTTCGCCGCGACGATGCGTTATCGCCGTGAGCACGCGTTCGTCATTCCGCCGGGCGGGTCCGATGCGATCGGCGCACTCGGATATCTCAATGCCGCGCTCGAGCTGGCCGCGCAGGTCGCGCGCGGCGAGCTGCCGCGGCCCGATACCATCGTGGTCGCGGCCGGCACCCTGGGTACCGCCGCCGGCCTCGCCCTCGGGTTCGCGCTGGCGGAGCTGCCCATCGATATCGTCGCTGCCCGGATCACCAGCCGGATGGTGACCAACGAACGTGTGCTGATGCGCTTGATTCGCGGCGCCGAGGACATCCTCCGGCGCGTCGGCCTGAGCGGCGGCTGGGCGCAAG
>CBJLQC010000047.1:0-9840 GCA_966424955.1 uncultured bacterium
GCGTGGTTTGCGAGCACGCCCGCCTGGTGCCTCCTCGCTCTCTGGCCGGTGCCCGACGCGCCGGTCTGGCTGGAGCGCACACGTTACGTGTGTTTCGGCGTCAACGAATCGGGGCTGCCGGATGGCGGCGGCTGGATCGGGCTGATCGCCGGGCCGCTCGGCATGCTGGCCATTCTGGTAGTCGGCTGGTGGCGCGCCTTCACCGCCATCGTGCACAAGAGCCGGCGTTCGTTTTCCGTTGCTGCGACGCTGGCCGCCCTGACCGCCGGCGTGATCCTGATCGCGACGGGCGCGACCTATCGGGTAAACGCGGTGCGGGTTGATCCTGCAGAGCTTTCACCGGCGTCGACACTGCCGCCGGAGACGTATCCACGGCTGGATCAGCCCGCGCCGCCCCTTTCGCTGGTGGCGCAGAACGGTGATACGATCACGCTCGCGAAATTTGCGGGGCGGCCGGTGCTGGTCACTTTTGCGTTCGCGCATTGCACGACGATTTGTCCGGTCATCGTCAAGCAGACCTTGGAGGCGCAGGCCATGCTGAAAGGCAGCCAGGCGTATCCCGCGGTGCTGATCGTGACGCTGGACCCGTGGCGGGATACCCCCTCGCGGCTGCCGTCGCTGGCCGAGTCGTGGCAGCTGCCCGCGGGTGACGCATTCGTACTGAGTGGCGAAGTCGGGCAGGTGGAGTCGGTGCTGAACGGCTGGAACATTCCGCGCACTCGCAATGAGAGCACGGGTGACGTCACGCATCCCTCATTGGTTTATGTCGTCGATGACAACGGACGCATTGCCTTCGCGAGCACGGGCGGCAGCGCAAACCTCGCTGCCCTCCTGCGTCGCCTCTAGCCGTTTCGCGCAGTACCGGGAGCTCACCAAGCCGGGCATCACGCTGTTCGTGGCGTGCAGCGCGGTCACCGGATACGTGGTGAGCGCAAGCACCACCGCATCCGTGCTGCACGCCTGCCTGGTCCTGTTGACCACCATGCTGATGTCGGGTGGGGCGGCCGCGCTCAATCACGTGGCGGAGGTGGAGCGCGATCGCTTGATGCTGCGGACGGCGCGCCGTCCGCTGGTGGCCGGGCACATCGCCGTGTCCGAGGCCACCGCGTTCGCGTGGATTTTGAGCGGCGCCGGCTTGCTCCTCGCACTGGCGACGCTGCCCCTGGCGACGTCGCTCTTTCTCGCGCTCAGCCACATCAGCTACGTCAACATCTACACGCCACTGAAGCTGCGCTCGCCGCTCTGCACACTGGCGGGCGCGCTCCCGGGATCGTTGCCGGTGCTGGCCGGTGCAGCCGCGGCGCCGGAGGGGATCAACCTGGCCGCGTTACTACTGACGGCGCTGCTGTTCGCCTGGCAGATGCCACACTTCATGGCGATCGGCTGGCTCGCGCGCGAGGATTATGGGCGCGCCGGCTACGCGATGCTGTTCCTCACGGAGCCTTCCGGCCGGCAGAGTGCCGGCGTCGCCCTCATGTACGCGGCGCTGACGGCCGTCAGCGCGCTGCTGCTGGTGGGGGCGGCGGACACGAGCTGGTTGTTTGCAGCGGTCGCGGCCACGGGCGGCGTCGCATACACCGCAGCCGCCTTCAACTTCCTGCGGCAGCGCAATCGGTCGCGGGCGCGCAAGCTCTTCTTCGGCTCACTGCTGGTGCTGCCGCTGATGCTGGCGACGCTGGTGTTCGAGCTGCTGGTACTGAAGGGGGCAGGCTAAACCCTTTACTTTTGGCCGCACCAGCTATCAAAACCTTTGGTGCCGCGCGTTCCTCAGGTGCCGCGCTGCGCAGGTGCGGACCCACGCGTCATCGCAAAGCCTCCGATCAAACCAATGGTCGTGATGATGGAGATCACGATCGAATACGTGGCGCCCAGCCGGCCCAGGATGTTGAGCACCTGCACGATGGCGGACACGGCGGCGATGGCGTAGCCGGCCGCCGCGCGGCTGGAGGAACGAAACGTTTGAAGCGCGCTCCACGCGCACCACACCGCGGCCAGTCCCAGCAGGATTGCGAAGATCGTCTGCATAACTCTCCTCGTGTGCAAGGTCTGCCCGCCATTTTGCGCGGTTCCTCGACCTTAGGCAAATTGCCGGCATGTTTACTTTGGTAAGGCGCTTCATCAAGACCGGTATCACGTTCCTCATGGCGGGGCTGCTGGTGGGGGCGATCCTGCTGATCCGGCGCGAGCTGTTCGGTGTTTTTCCAAATGCCCACCTGGCGACCGCACATGCGCACGCGGTGTGGGTAGGGTTCGTGATGTTCCTGATTCTGGGTGTCGCGCTCTGGCTGTTCCCGCGCGCACCGAAGGAAGATACGCGCTACCGCCCGAGCCGCGTGGCCGCGGCCTACTGGATCCTGGTGGTGGCCACCAGTGCCCGCTTCGGAGGTGAGCTGGCACGCGGATTCAGCGATCATATCGCGCTGCGCTGGATCACGGTGCTCGGTGGGCTGGGGCAGGTGCTCGGCCTGGCGGTGTACTTCTGGACGATGTGGCCGCGCATTCGCCCGGTGGGGAGTCACTTGCGCGAAGCGGCCGGAGAGAAGTTCTGATGAGCCTCTACATCATTAACGTGACCTTGCACGTATTTGCCGCCCTCATCTGGCTCGGCGGCATGTTTTTCCTCGCGCTGGTGGGCGCACCCGCGCTGCGCACGGTCGAGTCGCCGCACCTGCGTGCGCAGCTGTTCAAGGTCATAGGCGAACGGTTCCGCACGGTCGGCTGGGTCTGCATCCTCGTGCTTCTCATCACCGGAACGCTGAACCTCCACTTCCGCGGCTATCTCTCCTGGCAGATGCTGGGCTCCGGCAATTTCTGGGGCAGCCCTTACGGCAAGACGCTGGCTGTGAAGCTCGCGGCCGTTATCGGGATGCTCATCATCCAGATCATCCACGACTTCTTCCACGGGCCCGCCGCCTCGCGCGCCGCGCCCGGCAGCGAGCACGCATTGCGCATGCGCCGGAGCGCGGCGCTGATGGCCCGTATCTCGGCAATCCTCGGCATCATCGTGGTGCTGGCGGCTGTGCGCTTGGCGAGGCCCGGCTTTTAGAGAGCACGGAGAACACGGAGATCAGGCGTATCCACCTCGCGGAAGATTAAGCTCCGCAGCTCCATTCAAATCCGGATTCTGAATTTTACAGCGAGTAGTCGTGCGCGCGGAGATCGATCTCCGTGATCTCCGTGTTCTCTGTGGCAAGCAACCGGGTGGCGCGGCGGACTCCGGGAACATTTCAGACATCCGCATGGGAAAATGTCTCAGCAATGAGAAAGAGTCTCGGCTTCACTGCCTTCGACTACGCACAGTAATCAGAATCGTGCCGGATTTCGGGGGATTCTCTATGTGAGAGTAGGCAAAGGAGCCAGAACATACTGCATGACCCTCTCACGTGAGGTTTAGGATGCAGTGTTCTGTTCCTTCTACAGACACGTTCGGTTTGCCTGTCGAACTCGAGATCGATAGTGGGCTGCCGCGGCGTGAGTTCATTCGGCGCGCATGTCTGGTGGCGGCGGCAACGGTCGGGTTACCGAAGATTGCGGCCGCTGATTTTTTTGAGGCGGCCGTCGCCGGCAAGAAGCCGTCGGTCATCTGGCTGCATTTCCAGGAGTGCACGGGCTGCACGGAATCGATGCTGCGGACCGAGCATCCGCCGCTCGACGACCTGATCCTCGACCTGGTCTCGGTGGATTATCACGAGACGCTGTTCGTGGCCGCGGGCCACCAGGCGGAAGCGGCGCGCAAGCAGGCGATGCAGCAGCACAAGGGCAAGTACATCCTGGTGGTAGAAGGCGCGATTCCGGTGAAGGATGGCGGCATCTACTGCAAGATCGGCGGCAAGACCGCCATGGAGATCCTGGACGAGTGCGCTGCTGATGCGGGTGCGATCATCGCGCTCGGCTCGTGCGCATCGTGGGGCGGCGTGCCGTCGGCCGGTCCGAATCCGACGGGCGCGTCGGGCGTGAATGAAGTGCTCAAGGACAAGACGGTCGTAACGCTACCGGGCTGCCCGGCCAATCCTTACAACTTCCTGGGTGTCGCGCTGCAGTACGCGACGTACGGGACGCTGCCCGAGCTGGATGCGAAGGGGCGTCCGAAGTTCGCGTATGGCCGCACCATTCATGATGACTGTCCGCGGCGCGGCCATTTCGATGCCGGCCGCTTCGCCGAGAAGTTCGGTGACGAGGGCCATCGCGCCGGTTACTGCCTGTACAAGCTGGGCTGCAAGGGGCCGGTGACCTACGCGAACTGCTCGCTGAAAGCGTTCGGCGAGGTGGAAGGCGCCTGGCCGATCGGCATTGGTCATCCCTGCTTCGGCTGCACCGAAGAAGGCGTCGGCTTCAACATCGCGCTGCACGACACGGTGCCGATCACGCGCATGGCGGGCTCCTCCGACACGTTTGCACCGATCAACGCGGGTGGCGGCAAGGTCGCCGCGACCGCGACCGGCCTGGCCGGCATCATCGGCGGTGCCGTGGTGACAGCGGGTTACAAGTTCTCGAAGCAGCTGGACGCGGAAGACGATCAGGCCGGCAAGGAGGCCTGAGATGTCAATCAATCGACGTACGCTACTCAAGAGCCTGGCCACGGCGGGCGCGACCGTGGCGGCCGCGCCGGTCACGGCGCTGGCGCGCGAGCCCAAGCGGCGTCCGGCCGATGCTGTCGGCTTGCTCTATGACGCGACGCGATGCATAGGCTGCAAGGCCTGTATGGCGGCGTGCCGTGAGAATGCCGGGCTCGAGCCGGCGGCGCGCGAAGGGTTGTGGGATGATCCCATGAATCTGAGCGCCAATGCCAAGACCGTCATCAAGCTCGCCAAGAGCGAGGATGGCGCGCAGTCGTTCATGAAGCAGCAGTGCATGCACTGCGTCGATCCAGGTTGTGTGAGCGTCTGCATGCTGGGCGCGCTGCAAAAGCGGGAGAACGGCGTAGTCACCTACAACCAGGACACCTGCATCGGCTGCCGTTACTGCCAGGTCGCCTGCCCGTTCAATGTGCCGGCCTTCGAGTGGGAGTCGGCCACGCCCAAGATCGTCAAGTGTGATCTGTGCGAGAACCGTCGCGCTGAAGGCAAGGTTCCGGCTTGTGCCGATGTCTGTCCGCGCGAAGCGGTCATCTTCGGCAAGACCGAGGATCTGCTGAAGGACGCGCATGCGCGCATCGCGGCGGCGCCCGACAAATACGAGAACAAGGTATACGGCGAGAAGGATGGCGGCGGCACGCAGTGCCTGGTGCTGACGTCGAAGCAGGTGTCGTTCACCGCGCTCGGGTTGCCGGAGCTGGGCGAGAAGTCGGTGCCGTCACTGCCCGAGAAGATTCAGCATACGATCTACAAGGGCTTTGCCGCGCCGGTCGCGCTGTACGCGGTGCTGGGCGCAGTGGTATTCCGCAACCGCAAGCGCGGTCACGATGAGGAGGTGGAGTCATGACACACGCCACGGCTCCCGTCGGCGGTAAGCTACTTACCAAGCCGATGAAGGTCCTGCTCGGGCTGGTCGCCCTCGCGGTGGTCCTGCTCATCTGGCGCTTCATCGCCGGCCTGGGCATCACGGCCATGAGCGACCGTTATCCGTGGGGCATCTGGATTGCCTACGACGTCGTGACCGGCACCGCGCTCGCGTGCGGCGGGTACGCCGTCGCCATTCTGGTCTACATCCTGAACAAGGGACGCTACCACCCGCTGGTACGCAGCGCGATCGTGACGAGCGCGCTGGGCTACACGCTGGGCGGCATGAGCGTCGTCATCGATCTGGGCCGCTGGTGGAACGTGTGGCGCGTCATCATCGAGTTCTGGAACTGGAACTTCAATTCCATCCTGCTCGAAGTCGCGCTCTGCATCATGCTCTACACGCTGGTGCTGTGGATCGAGCTGGCGCCCGCCTTCCTGGAGAAGGCACAGACGGCGAAGAACGCGAAGCTGCGCAACTTCGCCGCGACGACACTGCCCGGGCTGGAGAAGGCGATGCCGTTCATCATCGCACTCGGCCTGCTGCTGCCGACCATGCACCAATCGTCGCTGGGCAGCCTGATGCTGCTGGCCGGCACCAAGGTGCACGCGCTCTGGCAGACGCCGCTGCTGCCGCTGCTCTTCCTGATCAGCGTGGTGGCCATGGGTTACGGCGCGGTGGTCATTGAATCGACGCTGTCGACGAAGTTCTTCAAGCGGCCCAGTGAGACGGCAATTCTCTACCGTCTGGCACGCGTGATCGCGCCCATCAACGTCGGGTACGTCGTGCTGCGCCTGTTCGACCTGGCCATGCGCGGCGACATCGGGCTGATCTTCACGTCCGGTGGCTTCAGTCTGCTGTTCCTGATCGAGATCGCGCTGTTCCTCACGCCCGCGTTCCTGGTTTACTCGAAGCAGGGCGCGCGGGCCGGCACGCTGTTCCGGCTGGCCATGGCCGGGCTGCTGGCGGGTGGTCTGTACCGCTTCTCCACCTTCCTGGTCGCGTTCCGGCCGGCGGATGGATGGGTGTACTTCCCGTCGGTAGTCGAAATTCTGATTACGACCGGCGTGATTGCGGGTGAAATTGCCGCATACATCGCGATCGTAAAGACCTTCCCGATCCTGAGCGCGCCGAAGTCGGTCCGGGCCACGGTGAGACCGGTTACCGACGACATGATGAAGCACATTGGTATTCAACCCGCCGCGTCGCACGGCGGCGCCGACTAGGAGAAATAATGGCACGTATTACCGTTGATCCGATTACGCGCATTGAAGGGCACCTGCGCATCGATGTCGAAGTCGATGGTGGCGCGGTGCGCAACTCCTGGTCGTCGGGCCAGATGTGGCGCGGCATCGAGCTGATCCTGAAGGGGCGTGACCCGCGCGATGCGTGGCTGTTCACGCAGCGCATCTGCGGCGTGTGCACGACCGTGCATGCGATCGCGTCGGTGCGCGCCGTCGAAGATGCGCTCGATCTCGAGATCCCGCTCAACGCGCAGTACATCCGCAACCTGGTGCTGATCGCGCACGCGCTGCACGATCACATCGTGCACTTCTACCATCTGTCCGCGCTGGACTGGGTGGATGTGACGAGTGCGCTGAAAGCGGACCCCAAGAAGGTAACGGCGCTGGCGGAGAGCCTCTCGCCGTGGACGCGCAACAGTGTCAAGGAAATGACGGCGGTGAAGGAGCGCGTGGCCGGCCTGGTCGCCGGCGGGCAGCTCGGCATCTTCACCAACGGCTATTGGGGCCACCCCGCGATGAAGCTGTCGCCGGAAGTGAACCTGCTGGCGACCGCGCATTACCTCCAGGCGCTCGAGTTCCAGCGCAAAGCCAACCAGATCGTGACCATGCTGGGCGGCAAGACGCCCAACATTCAGAACCTGGCGGTGGGTGGCGTCGCCAACCCGATCAACCTGGACAACCAGGCCGCGCTCAACATGGAGAAGCTGTACCACATCAAGCAGCTCTTCACCGAGGTGGACACGTTCATCAAGCAGGTGTATCTGCCCGATGTCACGGCCATCGGCGCCATGTACCCGGACTGGCTCGGCTACGGCGCGGGCGTTACCAACTACCTGGCGGTGCCGGATCTGCCGCTCGATACCAAGGGCACGAAGTTCGACCTGCCGGGCGGCACGATCATGGGTGGCGATCTGGGCACGATCAAGCCGATCACGTCGTTCAAGGACGGCTACTTCCGCGAGAACGTGGAAGAGTCCGTGGCGCATGCGTGGTACGAAGGCGACTGGCAGAAGCACCCGTTCGAGGAGCCGATGCCCGAGCCGAAGTACGACGACTTCAACGCCGACGGCAATTACTCGTGGGTGAAGGCGCCGCGCTTCCAGGGCAAACCAATGCAGGTCGGCCCGCTGGCCCAGGTGCTGGTCGGTTACGCGCAGGGCAATCCTGCCATCAGGAAGTATGTCGACGACACGTTGTCACTGGCCGGCTCGATCGCCGGTGCCAAGCTGTCGCCTGCCGTGCTGCACTCGACGCTGGGCCGTCATGCCGCGCGGGCGATTCGCGCTGCGTACCTCTCCGACCTGGCCTTGAAGCACTGGGGGCTGCTGGCCGAGAACATCGGCAAGGGCGATGTCGCCACCTTCAACGCGCCGGAGTTCCCGCGTGGTGAAGTCCGCGGCATGGGCTTCCATGAAGCGCCGCGCGGCGTGCTGTCGCACTGGGTTGTGATCAAGGGCGGCGAGATCGAGAACTACCAGTGCGTCGTACCTTCGACCTGGAATGCCGGTCCGCGCGATGCCAAGGGGCAGAAGGGTCCCTACGAGGCTTCGCTGGTGGGCAACCCGGTGGCTGATGCGGAGAAGCCGCTCGAAGTGCTGCGGACCGTCCACTCCTTCGATCCGTGCCTGGCCTGCGCGATTCATACGCAGGACGTGGAAGGCGAGCCGATTGCGGAAGTGATGGCAGTGGACTTTACTTCGTGTTGAACGGATCGTTAACGAACACGAACACGGTCACGGTCGCGTAACACCGAAACAAACGTGACCGTGTCCGTGCACGTGCACGTGACCGAAAAGGGGCAAGCAGAGATGTCCAAAAGAATCGCAGTCCTCGGTATCGGCAACGTCCTGATCGGCGATGGTGCCTTCGGGCCGTACGTCGTGTACAGCTTCGCGGCTGCCTACGATGTGCATCCGGATGTCGACGTGCTGGATGTCGGGACGCCGGGGCTGGACCTGGTGCCGCACCTGGTCGGTTACGACGTCGTGATTGTCGTCGACACGGTCCGCTCCGATGGCGAGCCGGGTGATCTGCGCTTCTATAGCAAGGCGGACATCCTGAAGTACGCGCCCAAGCCGCGGCTGAATCCGCACGACCCCGGCTTGAAGGACACGCTGCTCATGCTCGACCTGATCGGCAGCGGTCCGGGCGAGGTGTACCTGATCGGGACCGTCCCGTCGGAGGTAAAGACGGGCACCGGGCTGAGCCCCATGGTGCAGAAGACGGTGGCGCCGGCGGTCATCGCGATTGCGGAACAGCTGACGCGTCTCGGCTACCGGCCGATCCCCAAGCATCAGCCGGCCGAGCCCGACATCTGGTGGGAGCGCATGGCCACCTGCGGCTAGCGCGTTCGCGCGCCGGCGGTAAAACGGGGAAACGGAGTAACGGACGCACGGAGCAACGCAGAGTCTCCGGAATCCGCGACTTCGTTCCCCGTTTTTTGTCTTCTGTGACACACCTGCTTTTGGAACGGATTCGGGCGCGGGCGCGGTCGCGGGGGTGGGCGCGGGCAGCACCCTCGGTCGCGGGCCCCGGGATGCGGGCGCGGGCCGCGGCCACGGACCGCGCCCCGCGCCCCGGTCAGTAGCCCCCGCCCGCACCCGCGACCGCGCCCGCGCCCGAATCCGTTCGAAGCTGGGCTTACCTTCACTGTAGTAATTCTCCCGACTCGCGTCGCGCCGACCTCCCCATGCGGCGAAAAGTCCCAAATCGCAACTTTCGGCATGCACGAATTGCCCGCGACCCGCGGCATCCTGGCGGTCGCTTTGGATACGGCACGCGAGATCAAGGCGGTGCGCGTCACTTCCATCGACATACTGATCGGGGAGATGACGTCGCTGGTCGATGATTCGGTGCAGTTCTACTTCGACATCCTCGCGCGCAACACGCCCGCCGCGGGTGCGCGGCTGAACTTCAAGCGGGAGCCGGGCACGGGCATGTGTCTGACGTGCGGCCAGACCTTCGCGGTCAAGCCGCCACTCGATCCCGAATGTCCGCACTGCCGCGCGTACACCGTGCGGGTGAGCGGCGGCAACCGATTCTTCGTAGAGAGCATAGAGGTCGATGAATGAAAGTCATTGTTGCGAAAGAGATTCTGAAAGCAAACGACCAGGTCGCGGCCGAGAACCGCGAAACATTCGAGCGGGACGGCGTCCGC
>CBJLQC010000048.1:0-9764 GCA_966424955.1 uncultured bacterium
CATGCACGACGCGCTGCTCGACCAGCTCGCGCAGCTGCTTCAGGTCATACACGAATCCGGTCTCCGGCGCGACCTCTCCTTCCACCGTGACATCCAGCTCGTAATTGTGCCCGTGCCAGTTGGGGCTCGCGCACAGTCCGAATACTTCCTCGTTTTGGGCCGGGCTCCAGTCTGCCCGCCCCAGCTTGTGGGCTGCGCTGAAGTGCACCCTGCGTGTGACGCGCACGCGCGCCATGTGACCTCCTGTCTGCGATACGGCAAGGTGCGCCCGTTCCGGGAGGCTGGCAAGCAATGACAACAAAAAAACGACCCGCACGCGTTAGCGCACGGGTCGTCTGTCGACGCACTGAAAGATTTTTTTGGAGCCCAGTCGAGAACGACTGGTGACCCCCCCGAGCATTTCCGCCGTCCCACGGGGGGCGTGACGTACGGCCCAGGAGTCGGCCCCAAATTGAGTTTTTATCGGCCCAAAAATGGAGCTTTCAGTACGTCTAAACCGTGCCCACAATGTAACGCAAACACGCTTTGAAATCAATGCAGCCAATTCGATCTGCGTCCTGCGCGCCACTTACGGCGTAATGTCGGGTCGCGTGTGATACAGCAGCTGCAGCGTGGCACGGTCCGCTACACTCGGAAACGCGGTTGTCAAGGTGTTGCCATACATCAGATCGGCCGGACTCGGAGAGTGCTGCGCGATGCCCAGCACATGGCCGAGCTCGTGCGTGACCAGTCTGCGCACCTGCTCGACATCGCTCACGACCGACGCAATCGTAACCAGGAACTTCACGCGTCCGCGACCGTCCGCCAGCACGGGCAGCACGGCCAGACGCGTTTGATTCTGTGCATCGAGACAGAATGTCGTGATCGCCACTGCACCCTGGCGCGGGCAATTGCTCAGATCGACCGGTGGCGGCGTCGAAGAAAACAACAAAACCGCATCCGCGTTCCCTAGGTCGGCAGCTTGCGCCAGCTCGACTTCACCGTACAGCGCTGCAGCATTCCAGGCGTCGATCGCATGAGCCAGCGAATTCTCCAGCAACGCCGTGCGTGCCGGATCGGCATCGGCCGCTACGAATACATGCACCGTGCTGCCGACCGGCCAGCGCAGCACGCGCGGTGCAGGCGTGCTCAGTCGATACTCGTACGTTTCACCTGCCAACCGCTCCGGCACGGTGGTCGAGTCGCACGCCATCAGCATCACGATGGCCAGGCAGGCGAGTCTACTCATCGGATACCTCCAAATGTGAAGCTGCCGCCCAGCACGGCACGTACCACGTTGCCTTCCGAAGCGCCCTCGTCTTGCAGCGCGGTGGTGTTGAAGCGATGCGCCTGCGCCCGTGCATCCAGGCGCAGCGCGGGGTGGAACGGCAGAACGAATGAAAGACCGGCTTCCAGCAACGGCCGAATGCCGTTGCCGGCTTCCAGCAGCTGCTGGTCGCCGAACAACCGAGTCAGCCCGATGCCGCCGTGGCCGGTTACCGAAGGCGTGACGGCATAGGCGACCCCGAGCACGGCGTTCGCCAGCGTGACCGAGCCCATATCCCAGCTCCCGAAATCGTCGGTGCCTTCCAGGCTCGAGGCGGCCAACCCCAGGCTGACCTCCAGCGCGGTGCGCTCGCGCAGCGGAAACATCCCAGCCAGCGCAAACGCCGGGGCCGCGCGCTGCCTGATCTTCAGCCCGCTCGATTGATTGGGCACGGAGCCGCCCGCGCCGCTCAGCTCATCCTGCGCGAGATCCGTGAATAACATCACACCGGCGCGCACCTGCCAGCCGGCTCTGGTGGAGGGGGATTGTTGACCGAAGGCAGGAACGCTAGAGCCGAGGAGTGCAGCAACCACGATAAAAAGACAAAGCGGCCGCCGAATATCGACGACCGCTCGCCTGCACCGCGGCGCTCTCCCCGGAGTTCCCGCTCGCCACGGTTTCGTTTGCTGCGCCGAGGCATAAAGCAGGTTCGATTCCAGTTTGGGCATGGTAGCACAAGTCATTTAAAGATAATGAATTACAAGCTTCGATCGGTTTGGGCCGCGTTCCCGGATCGCGCAAAAATTATTGACTTTCATACTTAATTGCTACCGGAATGTTGCGCGCGGATGGACCGCAGCCGCGCCAGGTTCTTCCGGTCGGCCGCCAGCACATCGTCGTCCTTGGGCGTTTCAATCAGCTTCGGCACATCCATGAAACGCGCGTCGGTCAGCAATTGTGCAAACGCTTCCGCGCCGAGCAACCCTTCCGCGATGTGGACATGGCGGTCCCGGCGGCTGCCCAGCGCCCCGACCGAATCATTGAGATGAAAGAGCCGGATGCGGTGCAGTCCCACCGCGTCGGAGAATTGACGCATGACTTCCGGGTAGCTGCCGCGCACATCGTAGCCGGCCGCCCAGACGTGGCAGGTGTCGATGCAGACGCCGATGCGCTCGCGGTGCGTGACGTCGATCAGGTCGATGAGGCGGGCCAGCTGTTCGAAGCGGGCGCCCAGCGCATGTCCCGAGCCGGCGGTGGTCTCGAACAGGACCAGGATCTCGCCGCCCGCTGCATCGAGCGCGCGTTGCACGGCCTCCGCGTTCCGGCGGACGCCCCGTTCGATGTTGCCATCGGTTGCATTGCCGGGGTGCGTGACGACGGCGGTCAGTCCGAGGCGCGTGCTGCGGCGCAGCTCGCCGACGAACGATTGGAAGGAACGCTCGAAGAGCAGGTCGTCGGCGGTAGCCAGATTGATCAGGTACGAGTCGTGTGCGGCGGTGAAGTAAATCTCGTGGTCGTGGCAGCCCTGCTTGAACGCGTCAGCGGCTTCATCCGCGATGACCGGCTCGGCCCAGCGGCTGGCCATTTTGGTAAACAGCTGGAGCACGCGCGCATCCAGGAGGGCAGCGCGCGCCGGCGAATTCTGCACCCCACCTGCGCTCGAGACGTGTGCGCCCAGCTCGTCTTTCAACCGGCGGCCTGCCCGCTGCGCCAATGCAGCAGGCTTTCCAGCTGCGCACGACCGATGGCACCGGTTTGCCGCTTCGTTTCCCGTCCCTGCTCGAACACGATCAACGTGGGAATGCCTCGAATACCGAAACGCATGGAGGTGACGGGATTCCGATCAGTGTCCAGCTTGGCGACCAATACCTGCCCCACGTGCTCGTGCGCGAACTCATCGATGATGGGCGCCATGATCTTGCAGGGTGCGCACCAGTCTGCATAAAAATCCACGAGCACGGGGATCTCCGTGTCATTGAGGACACGGTCGAAATCGTTATCATGGAGCCGGACCGGCCGATCGAGCAGCAGCAGGCGGCTGCATTTGCCACACTTGGGTCGCTGCGCGATGCGTGCGAGATCGACGTGATTCAGCGCACTGCAAAAGGTACAGGGCACGGTGGCCTTGAGCATGCCGGATGAGTACGCACGGACGCGCACGCACGCAAGCGGCGGGCACCGGAAAATGATGGCGCGCGGCGCCCCAATTGGCGCGACTTATGCTCCTGATAACGGTGAGGAAGAGCGTCCGGGGTGACGCGCCAACGAGGGTGGTGAGCTGTGTTGTTGTTCGCGATTTATCTGGTTCTGGTCATCGCATTGCCCGTCATGCTGAGCGCCGCAATCGGATATCGTTCGCTGCCGCGCGGCCACGCCTGTCCCAACTGCACGCAGGAGACGTTGGCGGTGCTGTCCCGCGGCATCCGGCTCGTCAAGCGGTTGTATCCGCAGTTCAGGTTGCAGCGCCGGTGGTGTCCAACCTGCACGTGGGACGGTTGGGCGCGCGCGCTCGAACCGTTGCCCGCGCCCGCGCCGATCACTGGCGTGCCCGCCGGGCGGCAGACGCAGCCGCTGCGCATGCTCGAGCTGGGCGGTCGTTCGTGGAGTGTCATGCTGGAGCACTGGCGCGAGCGCGGCCGCTGCTACGGCCGCCTGCTGTTCGTTGGTCCGTCAGGAAAGTTGTGGTGCGACCCGCTGGCTGCTTTTCATGGGCAAACGCAGCGCGATGTAATGGAGCAGGCGCTCGCGCTTTCCGACCGCCTGCTCACCTATCGGCTGCGCGAAGTCATTTCCGGCTGAGCTGGTCGGCGCGGATCAGGACAGATTTTCATCTCCCGGACAGCCGGCCGCGGCGGCGGCATCCTGCAACAACTGTCGGCGCTCCTTGTAGCGCAGACGTTTCATTGCTTCCGGCAGCGTCAGCCACGCGTATTCACTGCTCTCCTTGGCCGACAGCGTAATTTCCGCCTTCTCCGTCTGCGCCAGGAAATACGTCACCTGCTTGTGAATCAGCGAGCGACGTTCGCTGCTGCCCGAGGTGAAGCGGTAGTCTTCGGTGCGCTCGAACTCGGGCAGCAGTATGACTTCGGATTCGGCGATACCCGTCTCCTCGAACAGCTCACGCAACGCGGCGGCACGCACCGTCTCTCCTTCATCAACGCCACCCTTGGGGAATTCCCACAACGGGCGTTTGGTCAGGCGCGACAGAATGAGCAGGAACAAACACCCATCACGATCGCGCCTGAAGACGATGATGCCGGCCGAACGGTGCCGTTGGTGACGCATTACGCGAGGACGCTCACCTTGGCGACGCTCTCCCACGGGAAGAAGCCGTCCGCGTCGGCGCGGCCGAAATGGCCGTATGCCGCCGTCGCCGCGTAGATGGGGCGCGCCAGGTCCAGATCTGCGACGATGCCATACGGCGTGAGATCGAACGTGCGCTTGATCCAGTCGGCGATGGCGTTGGCGTCACCGGTTCCGAAGGTCTCGACACCAATGGCAACCGGCTCGGCCACGCCGATCGCGTAAGCAATGCAGATCTCGCAGCGCGTCGCCAGCCCGGCCGCGACGACGTTCTTGGCGGCCCAGCGCGTGGCGTACGCGGCGGACCGATCGACCTTCGAAGGATCCTTGCCGCTGAACGCGCCACCGCCGTGGCGCGCGGCGCCGCCATACGTGTCCACGATGATCTTGCGACCGGTGAGGCCCGTATCGCTCGCGGGGCCGCCCTGCACGAAAGAGCCGCTCGGGTTCACCAGGATGTGATCCTGCCAGCCGGCACCGAGCGAAGCACCCTGGATGGCGACCGGCACCAGCTCATCGATGACGAACTGTCGGATTTGATCGGACTCGACATCGGCGCTGTGCTGTGTCGAAACGACGATGCGGGTAATCTCGACCGGCACGCCATCCAGGTAGCGCACCGAGACCTGGCTCTTCGCGTCGGGACGCAGCCAGGGCGCCTGTCCGCGCTTGCGGTATTCCGCGAGCTTGCGCGTGAGCGCATGCGCCCACGTGATGGGCGCCGGCATCAGCTCCGGCGTTTCGCGCGTGGCGTAGCCGAACATCATGCCCTGGTCGCCCGCGCCCTGCCGACGCCGCTCCGCCTTGTCGACCGCACGCGCGATCTCGCCTGACTGTGCGTGCAGGCGCACGTGCACTTCCGCCGTATCCGCGGAAAACCCGGCGTCCGGATCCGTGTAGCCGATGTCGGCGACGGCGTGCCGCGCGATCCGCTCGATCTCTTCCGGCGGAATCACCGCGCTGCTCCGCACCTCGCCGGCCACGCAGATGAAATCTTGCGTGACCAGCGTTTCACAGGCGACCCGCGCATCCGCATCGCGCGCGAGGTATGCGTCCAGCACTGCGTCGCTGATGCGATCCGCAACTTTGTCCGGGTGTCCTTCACCCACCGACTCGCTCGTCAACAGGAATTCCGAAGCCATAAATCTCCCTTGAATTACAAAACCCGCTGGCCGGAATCGGCAGCGGGCTTCGGGCGCTTTAGTGCTTTCTTTTTCGTGGGGCACAAGCTGCCGGGTCAAATCCCACGCCGACCTTTGTCGGAACGACGGAAGCTAGGCGCGCGGGCGCGCGGAGGCAAGAGCCTTGCAGTTCATGCCGGGCAAATGCCTGATCCGTTGCTTGCCAGTGCCGATCTCGACGACCTGCCGGTTTATGATGTGGATGGCCTCCCCATCGGCCGCACCTTCGGCGTGCTGGCCGAGGCGGAGACCGGATTGGTTCGCTATTTCGACGTCGCACTCGAAGCGCGCCGCCGGCATGTGCTGATCCCCGTCGGTCACGCGCGCGTAGAGACATACCTGGGCCGTCTGCGCATGCGGTTGCGTGCCGCCGCCGTGCAGGATCTCGAGCAGATTCCCGCCTACGAGCCACACGTCGCATGGAATCAGGATGCGTTTCAGAACGAGCTGCTCACGGCATTCGGCCGCCTGTTCCGCGGCGAGCGCTACTACGCGCATCCCGCTTACGATCACACAGGTCTGTATGCCGGCCGGAATCCGATCCTGCGCGAGCCGCTCGCCCCCGCCGCGCCCGCCGGACTGCACCGTCTGTCGCAACTGACGCAATATCGCATTGCGGAGGGCGAGCCCGACATCATTCATGCCGATGTCTTCGGTGCAGAGCGCGCGCACGTCGGCGTTGTCAGCGATGTAATCATCGATCCGGAAGCGGAACAGGTGCGTTACATCGTGTTACAACGCGATAGCGATGATGTCGAAGTCGCCGTGCCCGTTGGTTACGCGCAGGTGCGCAACGAGCAAATCGCCATTCCCTTCAATAGTGATGACCTCGTGCGGCTGCCCGCCGCGCCGGCCGCGGACTTGACCCGCGCTGACGAAGCCGCGCTGCGGCTGGCACTGGATAGCCTGCTGACCGGCGCGCGGCGCTTCGCGCGCCCGGATTTTCGCGCCGCCGCCTGAAGCGCGCTTGGAAAACCGTTGAAACGATAATCCCTCCGGATTATCTTCGTCCCTCCACTCCGTCCTTTCTTCTTCGTCCCGGATCGAGGCTTTATGCGTGTGTCGGTCCTCCTGCTGGCGGTGCTTGTGTTCGCGCCCGCCAGCCCCCTGAGCGCTTTACCCAGCAGCGAACCCGACGCCATTGCCGCGAATCAAAACCGCCTGCCCGCCGGGCAACTAAAGAACAACGTACTGCGAGTAGCCCTGGAAGCGCGGGAGGGCACGTGGCGGCCGCAGTCCGACAACGGGGAAGGCGTCGTCGTCCAGGCGTTCGGTGAAGTTGGCAAGCCGTTGCAGATCCCCGGCCCTCTCCTGCGTGTCCGCTCCGGGACGCGGATTGAAGTGACGCTGCGCAATTCGTTACAGCAGGAGCTGGTTGTTCACGGTTTGCACACCCGGCCGGGCGGCGGCGCGGCAGCGCTTCGCATAGCCCCGGGTGCCACGCAATCCGTCAGCTTCGACGCCGGTGCGCCAGGTACCTACTACTACTGGGGAACGACCACCGGCCTGGACGTGACTGCACGCGACGGCGCGGATAGCCAGCTGACGGGCGCGTTCGTCGTCGATCCGCCGGTCGGCGCGGCACCCGATGACCGCATCTTCGTCCTCGGCTTGTGGTTTATCGAAGGTGGCAAGTCGCCCGATCGCGAGATCCTCACGATCAACGGCAAATCCTGGCCGGATACCGAGCGCATGAATTTCCGGGTGGGCGATCAGGTCCGGTGGCGCTGGATCAACGCCACGAACAGCTCCCACCCGATGCATCTTCATGGATTCTATTTCACGATGACCTCGCGCGGTACGTGGGCGGCCGACACCCTCATCGAGCCGCGCCGACGCAATGCCGCCGCGACCGAGCTAATGTTGCCGGGCGCGACGATGGATATGAATTGGCAGGCGCAACGCGAGGGCAACTGGGTGTTCCACTGCCATTTTGCTTTTCACGTGTCCAATGAGCTGTACCTCGCGCCCAAGAGCTCCGATGCGCATGCCGGTCACGGTGGCAAGGTCGCCGCGCACCCGATGGCGGGACTGGTGCTGGGCATTCACATCGCTCCGGGCGCCGCCGTGACCGCCGCCAAATCCAGTGATCCGGTGCGCCGGGTCCGGTTGGTGGTACAACAGCACGCGGACACCACGGTCCGGCCGCGCCTGGGCTATGCCGTGCTTGCCGACAACGAGGCTCCGCACGCGGACTCGATGAGCAGCCCCGGTCCGCTGCTGGTACTGCGGCGCGGACAACCGGTCGCGATCACGGTGATCAACAAGTTGCATGAACCGACGGCAGTCCACTGGCACGGCATCGAGCTCGAGAGCTTCCCGGATGGCGTGCCGGGCTGGAGCGGCACGCCGGCGCGCATCATGCCACCCATTGCGCCGCAGGACTCGTTCGTGGCCGAGTTCGTGCCGCCGCGCGCAGGCACTTTCATTTATCACTCGCACTCGAACGAGCTGGGGCAGATTCTGGGTGGCCTGGTCGGTCCGCTGGTCGTGCTCGACGGCACGGACCAGCTCGACGAATCGCGCGAGCGGGTATTCCTGGTCAGCGCGGTGGGATCGAGCGCTGAGGAAGTGCGTTTCGGACTCGTGAACGGCCGATTCGAGCACCCGCCGATGCAGTTGTCGGCAAACGTGACGTATCGTTTCCGGTTCATCAACATCGGCGACTGGCGCGTGATTGCGACGCTGCTCGACAACCAGGGATTTCCGGCGACGCGCATGATTGCGAAAGATGGCGCCGATCTCGCCGCGCCGGTCACCGGTCCGCTGAACATGCTCACCGGCCCGGGCGAAACGGCCGATTTCGAGGTGCAGCTCAAACCCGGCACCTACCGTCTCGAGCTCAAGCAGCAGCTGTCGGGGTGGATCATCCCGATCGAATTGCGCGTTCGTTAAGCGCAGTCAATAGGGCGGCAGTACCGGACTATCGAACAGGGTCCGGTACAGGCCGCCCTGGCTTTCGTAGGCGTCGAAATGCTCGGCTGCCGCGACGCCCCACTCCGCACCGCGTTGGCGCAGGCGGTCGCGGTGCCAGGCCTCGGGCGGCCAGCCCACACGCTCGCGATAATGCGCACCGAGCTCGAGCGCCTTATCCACATGCGCCGAGACATCGATCGCGACCGCCGGCAGCGCACTGTTGCGGTCGCGGATCGTGAAGACCGGCGCCGCATTGCGATGCGGGGCGTGCGGCGCGACCACCCGCGCAATCCGCGAGAGCGTGATCGCACTGCGCGTTATGTCACCCGTCGCCTGGTGATCGGGATGCCGCATGCCGCGAATCCACGCATCGCCCCACGTCAGGACGGCGTCGGGTTTGATCTCCGCAACCAGTTTGGCGACGTCCCAATGCACGTCCGGCGTGCTCTGCACGCGCGTGTCCTGATAGTCCAGGAAGCGAATCTCGCAGCCCAGGATCCGGCCGGCATCATGCGCATGCACACGCCGCTGCTCGGCCACCTGCTCCGCGGTCAGCGGCCCCAGCGATTCCGTCATCTCGCCATGGGTCAGAAAGACCAGCACGACACGGTGCCCGGATGCGGCATGCGCCGCGAGAGTAGCGGCGCATGCAATTTCGTCATCCGGATGGGCGAAAATTGCGAGTAGTGTCTTAATCACGATCCAGTCGCATGAAGACGCGCGTCGTCATGTACTGCGTCGCCGATCCGGTCGCCGAGTTGGAGCGCGCCGTCAGCGTGATCCCGCCGGGCGCGACCCGGCCGAGTGTGTACGTCGTCATGGGCAGCGCCCGGCAGGCCTCCACCGGGAAAAACGAAATGCTGCGTGATGTCCGCGTGTACGCGCCGCGGCAGGTGCGATCCGCGCCGTCTTCGAAGTCCGTTGGATATCCCGAAGTGAACAACGTGAATCCGTTGCTGCCATCCAGCGTGATCACCACCGGGAAGTTGAAGCCGCGGTCGCTGGGCGCGCCGATGTTGCCGGCAATGTCCTCCGCGGTACTGATTTCCGCGGTGCCGACCCAGGTACCAACCAGATTTGCTTCCGACGGTTCCTCGAAAAAAACGTGCGTGGGCTTG
>CBJLQC010000049.1:0-9691 GCA_966424955.1 uncultured bacterium
TCGGCCAGCTTGATGAGGTGGTCCTGCACTTCGTTGACGGCTTCGAATGAGTCGCCGCGCTCCTTGATGAGGGCGCGCAGTCGCAGGGCTGCCGTGTGGAGCAAACGAGCTTCCCGAAACCGGAGCGCGCTGCTGTGGAAATCGGGGTCACGCAAATGGTCCACGTCGGTTTTACGCGTGATTACCGGATTCAGCTCGGCCACGGCGGTGCCGGCCCGTGCCGTCAGGTGGCGCACGGCCGCCCAGATGCGCATCTCCTCGAACTGTTCGCGAAAGTCGGTCAGCAATCCCTTGGCGACCAGCTGCCACAACACGGGGTTGGCGCCCTCGAAGGTGGTGAAGATGTCCGTGTCGGCGCGCAGCTCGCCAATGCGGTTCGCCCACATGTAGCCCTGGCCGCCGCACAGCTCGCGCGCGTACTGGAGTGCATCGACGGCGTGCCGCGAAGCCATGGCTTTGAGCGCGGCCGCGCGTATCTCCAGGTCGGCGGCTTCCGGGTGCGGACTGCGGAACAGGCGCACGGTGTCGTGGATCGCGAAGTCGAGGGCGTACGTGCGCGCCAGTAGCGGCAGCACCGTCCGCTGCACGGTCCGGTACGTGAGGATCGGCACTTCCGGCATGCCTTCCGGCCCGAACTGCCGGCGCTGCGCTGCGCGGGTCGTCGCGATGGCCAGTCCGAGCTTGGCGGACGTGCACGATGCGGCGGCAATGCTGACGCGTCCCGCAACCAGCGTCCCCAGCATCGTAAAGAAGCGGCGGCTCGCGCTCGGTATCGGACTGCTGTACTGCCCATCCGGCGAGACATCGCCGAAGCGGTTGAGCAGGCCGTCGCGCGGGATGCGCACGCTGTCGAAGGCAATGCGCCCGTTGTCGACGCCGTTCAAGCCGATCTTGCGACCGTCGTCCTCGATCGTCACACCGGGCAGCACGACTCCCTGCGCATCACGCAGCGGCACCAGGAAGGCGTGCACGCCGTGCTGTTCACCATTCACTTCGAGCTGCGCGAAAACGGTGGCCATGCGGCCGTGTTGGGCGGCGTTGCCGATGTATTCCTTGCGCGCGCTGGGTGCCGGCGTGTGGATGATGAATTCCTGCGTCCGGATGTCGTAAGAGGCGGTCGTCTCGAGATCACGCACGTTGGAGCCGTGCCCGACCTCCGTCATGGCGAAGCATCCGGGCAGCTCGAGCGTGGCAATCGCGCGCAGATAGCGGTCGTGATGGTGCCGCGTGCCCAGCTGCAGCACGCTGCCGCCGAACAGGCCGAAATGCACGCCGAACTTGACCAGCAGGCTGAGATCGAAGAAGCCCAGCGTCTCGAAGGCGGCAATCGACTTGGGGATGTTGGCTTCCCCATCGTACTCGACCGGATAGCCGTAACTGCCCACGCCCTGCTGTGCCAGCGCCTCGCACCAGGCCAGCACACGGGCGCGGTAGTCGGCCACGGATTTGATGACCGTGCGATCGAATTCCGGTCGCTCGAGGATCTTGAAGATGAGACGTCGAATGTCCAGCCGTTCCGCCTCGACGAAGGCGCGCAACACATCCAGGTCGGGCGGCGGTGTCGCGCCGTTGCCATCCTGGTCGGCGTCGCGCCCCAGGATGGCGCGCAGTGCCTCCGTGCCGACGACACCGAGCGCATCCTCGACCTCACGCAGGGCACGCAACTCGGGGGTAGGCGCGTCCGAGCGGTCTTTGGCCTTGCGGCCCAGAAACCGGCCGAACTCGGCCAGGGATTTGAATTTCCGCGGCGACGCGGTGCCGCTCGCCTCGCGCATCATCTGGAGCAGGCCGAAGAGCTGGGAAGGCGAGGGCGGCTCGGCCGGATCGAGCCAGTCGTCGAGCACTTGCTGCACGGCCGCACCGGCGCCGGCCAGCTGCTGGCGGATCCGTTTGATCTCCGTCTCCGTCAGCGAGCCATCCGACCACGCCACATAAATGAGTGGGGCGAGCGTCAGCAGGGTGCGGTTCTGCAACTATCTACCGTTCGATTTGGCCGGCCCGTAATAGATGCCGTTGAACAGGAACTTGAACGTACCGTGCGGCTGCGCGCGGAACGTGATCTCCGGCCCGAACATGAACAGGTTGCCGTTGCCCACCTCGACTTCCGCGGCCGCGACTCCGTTCTCGAGGTAACTCTGGCCCCACGCCCAACCGCTGCGCAGCGGATCCTTCTCGTACCACGCGACACGGCGGACGCCCTGCGCATTGGGCGCGATCCGGAACACCGGGCTTTCGTCGAACATCACATTCACACGTTCGGGCATGCCGAATGCCAGCGGATGCGTGGGATCGAGGCGCGCTTCCAGTACCGAGCCAGGCACGTAGAATTGCTCGCGACGCAGTCGCTGTTCCTGTCCGTCGGCGCCCGTCGTAACCAGCGCATCCTGCACCGGCAAGCCGATCATGCGCGCGATGTTGTTGCCGCCCCCGACGCTGATGATGGTGCCGCCTTCCTCCATGAAGGTCTTCAGCTGCGCCGCGGTGGTGTCCGCACTGATGCGGCCCAGCCGATTGCGAAATTCCTCGGGGATCGATTCGGAACGCGGTCCACCCGACCCGCCGAAGCCGCCCCGTTCCTGCCCCTGCGGATTCGGCACCGAGCCGTCGGGCAGGATGAGCACGTCGTATTTCGCGCGCAGGCCGCCCGCGTTCAATGCCTGGGGATAGATGACTTCGAACGGGAATTCGAAGCGCTCGAGGAGGAAGCGCGTCCACCCGGAAGGCATCGAACCGCCGTACTGATCCCACAACGCAATGCGCACCGGCCGCAGGCGCATGGCGGCGCGCGGCGCGCGCCCCACGCCCTGGAAGTCGATGCCCAGCTCCCGCGCGTAGCTTTGCAGCGTGCGCTCCAGATCGCGGCCGGCGCGCACGAAGAAGTTGCCGTCGTTCGTGCGGGAGACCTCCGCGCCAGCCGCCAGCAGGCGGTTGGCGGCGATGTACGAATCGTTGACGCGTCCCGAGAACGTGTAGCCGCCCGCACTGCCGGCGCGGCCACGAACGCGCCCGGCGAGCACCGTGGCGAAGCCGTCGATCGGCTGGAACGGACCATCGAAGCCATCCAGCACGCGGTCGAATTGCACGCCCATCTGGTAGGCCAGCGTATACCCGGCGTTATCGTACGGCGCGATCGGCGGCCCGCCCGGGTATTGGAAGTCGTTGGGATGTTGTTGCGGCTCGAACATGTCGAGCACGTGCGGCCGGAATGCCTGCGCTGCTTTCACGACGTACGAGCCGGACGGATAACGTTTGCCCTGCACGGTGAAGTCGCGCGTCGCGCGGTGCACGGTGATGCCGCTCTTGATCAGCGCATTCACGAATTTGGTCGCGGTCGGGAAATCCGGCTGGCTGGCCGGCACGATGTAGCCGCGCGCGTCCCGCCGGGCGGGATCGCGCAGCATCTCGTAGAACTTGTACGTATCGTCGTAGCGCGCGGACCGCAGGCCGCCCGCGCCCTCCTGCGCCGCCACGCCGGAAGAACGCTCGGCCGTCATCAGCTCGCGCACGCGCTCCAGCTCCCAGGGCGACGGCGTCCAGTGATCGCCACTCCCCCGCTCGATCGCATTGCGACCCATGTGATAGATGTTGTAGAGCAGCTGCTCGCGATGCCGCGAGGCGAAGTCCAGCACCGCGTAGTTGGCGGTCACCGAGTAATCGATCGATTGCCGGAACTTCCAGGTCCTGGTGGGCGTCACCGGCGCGAAGATATCCGATGTCGGCAGCTGATAACGCGGCACGAACGGGATCTCGATAGGTGTCGGATTGCCGATCGTTTCCGTCAGCAGGCCGATCATGTTGTGGAAATACACGGTCGTGCGCACGCCGCCGTTCCACCACGTCGAGTAGTTCGCGCCCCGCCGTGTGACCGCGCCCGGCTTGCCTTCCGCAATGAAGCGTGAATGCATGGCTGCGCCCACTGCATCCAGCTGCGCCGGAATCAGCGGATCCATGTTGAAGTTGAAGGGATCGCGGAACGGTGGCGCGAACAGCACGGCGCCCGTCGGACCCGTCTGGTGGTGATTGTAGACGATCTGCGGAAACCACTCGCGGAACTGGACCCGGCTCATGTTCTCGGTTTCCGGCTGCGAATTCATGTATGAATCGCGGTTGTTGTCGTGACCGGCGTACTTCTGGTAGAGACGCGGAATCCCCGACGTGCTGCGCCGCGCCGGTTCCGGGTTGCGCATGTACCAGTTGGAGACCAGGTCCATGCCATCCGGATTGGCGTGCACGGCCAGCACGATCACGTCGTTCAGGATGCGCTGCGTTTCCGCATCGTTGCGGCTGACCAGCTGGTAAACCGTCTCCATCAGCTGCTGTGCGCCCAGCACTTCGGTGGCGTGCAAGCCGCCGTCGATCCACACTACGGCCCGGCCTTCGTCCGCCAGCGCGCGTGCCTGCTCCTCCGTCACCCCCTCGGCCCGCGCCAGCCGGCCCGCGATCTCGCGAAAACGGTCCAGACGCTGCTGGTTCCGGGGCGCCGTGATGATGGCCATGAGCTGAGGCCGGCCTTCCGCGCTCGTGCCGATCTGCTGCACCACCATCCGGTCCGACTCCGCGTCCAGCTTTCGCCAGTAGGCCACCAGCTGCTCGTAATTGGGGAGCACGTAATCGGCGCCGATTTCGTGACCGAATTGCTCTTTGGGGGTGGTGACGACGCCGTCCTGGGCGGATAGCGCGGACGCGAACAGTGCGCAAAACGCTACTGCGGCCAACAAGCGCGAACGCATTACTTACCTCACTGGGATGGATGCTTGCGCCTGAACATAGCCACCGCACGCCCCGCGGGCCAAGGTCCGATTCCTGCCTTCTCCACACGTATGAGAATATTGATAACAGGCGGCACCGGGCTGATCGGCAAGGCAACCACCGAAGCGTTGCGCGGACGGGGACATACCGTCCGCATTCTGTCGCGGCACGCCGCCGAGGAGGCACCCGCCGAGGGCCTCGAGTACCGGGCCGCCAGTGTGACGGACGCAGCGGCCCTGAGTGGAGCGGCGGCGGATTGCGACGTCGTCCTGCACGTCGCCGGTATCGTCGCGGAAACGTCGGACCTCACGTTCGAGCGCGTCAATGTCGAGGGCACACGCAACATCGTGCAGGAGGCCGCGCGCAGCGGCGTGCGGCGGTTCGTCTACGTCTCCTCGTTCGGCGCCGATCGCGGCAGCTCGGACTATCACAAATCGAAGCGCCAGGGGGAGAAGATCGCGCAGGAGTTTCCGCGCGACGTCGTCATTACGCGTCCGGGCAATGTCTACGGCCCGGGCGACGCCGTTATCTCGGCGCTGGTCAAGCTGGTGCGTGCGCTGCCCGTCGTGCCCATCATCGATGCGGGTGATCAGCCGTTTCAGCCGGTGTGGCACGAAGACATGGGTGAAGCCATGGCCGGCGTCATCGAGGACAACGACCTGCGTGGCGCGCCGGTCAACCTCGTCGGTCCCGATGTAGTCACCCTCAACCGGCTGCTGGACATCATGGGGGAGATCAGGGGACAGGCGCCGCCCCGCATCCCGCTGCCCGCCAGCCTGGCCGGACTGGCGGCGCGCTTCGCCGCGCGTATCGGCGTGGACGTGCCCCTCAAGCCGGATGTGCTGCAGATGCTGCTGGACGGCAATGCGCTGGAAGCCGGACAGACCAACGATCTCGAGCGGTACGTCGCGCGGCCTACGCGCATCACGACCGGCATGAGGCTGCTGCTCGACTGCATGCCGGTCCAGGAGCTGGAAGACGGTTACGGCAAGCCGCAGCATCGCCGGTTTCGCGTGCGCATCGTGCAGCCCCTTTACGGCGCACAGGATCTGTTCGAGATGTTCCGCGCCGACTACGACCGTTTCCTGCCCGTCGAGCGCGCCCCGCAGCAAGACAATCCGCGTCAATGCATCCTGGGTGAGACCATCGTCCTCGCGCTGCCCCTGCGCGGTGACATCCCGGTGCGCGTGGAGGAAGCGGAGAACAACGCAGTCACGCTGGTCACCGTGGAGGGACATCCGCTCGCCGGGTTCGTGCGCTTCACCTGGAAGCCCCAGGACGACGGCTGCCTCTTCGAGATCAACGTCTACGATCGCCCGGCCACGCTGATCGACACGATCGGCATGGCGCTGGGCGGCTCGCTCGCGCAGCGCAACACCTGGCTGGCCGCGGCCGAACGCATGATCGAAGTATCCAAAGGCACCGCGCCCGACGGCGTCGAGCACGAGACGTCCGATCTGGAGGAGGAGGAGATGCTGGCGGTGCAGGAGTGGCTGGACCGCTTGCGGGCGTCACGTGCCTAGAGAAACTCTTGTGCTTTCGAGCAGGGGAACCTGGTACCGGGCGCTTCTGCTGCTATCATCGCAGAGGAGGCCGCTGGAATTACGTTATTGGCTTACGAGAGCGCGTGGATCAGGCAACGCGATGGCGATTATAATTTCAAATCACAAACGTGCTCGCTTGGCATCACGCCTACCGCAGCCAATTGAGCGGGCCCTGCGGCCTCCTCTGCGATGAAAGCAGCAGACGCGCGCGGCCCGCGCTCCCCTGCTCGACACCAATACCACCTACGCCTCGCCTCTTTCCGCGAAATCCAGCTCGGCCGGTCTCAGCTGACAATGCTCGCCGCATCCGAGCTTGTAGCGGTTGCGCGCGAACCAGCGGTAGAACTTGTCGGCCAGCCCGCGCACGAAGGGGATCTTGAAGATCCAGCCGATCAGACGGCCGCGCGGCAGGATGGTCAGCAACTGCTCGATCGCTGCGGCGCCCTGCCAGGTGCGGCCGCCCGGCCCGACGAGCTGCAGGCTCTCGCGGTACGCGCGCTCGGGTATCCACGGGAAGCAGGCTTTCACGCCGGCCTGCTGCGAAGGCACGACATTCAGCTGCCGCCCGCCGTCCCACTTCTCCAGCACGCCCGCCAGCCGGCCGCAGACCTTGCACGACCCATCCCACACGACCGTGTAGGGTCGCGCGCCACAGTCGAAATCCTGCTCCTGGCCGGCGTAGACGAAGCGCACTACGGGTACCGTCATGCAGTCAGCTCCGTTTCGATGGGAACGGTGTGTGACAGCGTGGCATGCACCGCGCACAGCGTGGCCGCGCGCTGTGCCGCCGCGCGCCGATTTTCCGGCAGCCCCGGCCACGCGAGCTGCATGCTCATCCGGCCCACGCGATGCGGGCTGTCGGCGAATTCCCAGCCCACGCGGATCTGCAGGTCGCCCACGTCCAGGTCCGAATGCGTGGCCCAGGAGTGAAGCACGGAAAACGTGCAATAGGCCAGGGCCGAGCCCAGCATGTGGAACGGAGAATACGAGTGGTCGGCGCTCTCGGCCTCGATGGTCAACATCCCCTCGGTGGCCACGAGCAGGATTGCGTCTTCGCCCTGAAGCACGATCTTCATGGCCGCGAACAACCGCAAATGGGGGACCAGACATGCACGATTTCGTATTCAATGCACACTCCGGCCTGCGCTATCTCATCCTGCTGCTGGGCGTGCTCATCGCGCTCTTCGCGCTGATCGGTATGACCCGGAAGAAACCCGCCAGCCACGCCGGGCTCGGCATGCTGCGTGTTTTCGTCGTCCTGCTCGACATCCAGCTCCTGCTCGGCGTGCTGACGCTGATCACCGGCCGGTTCTACGCCCAGTTGATCGGCCATCTGGTCATGATGGTCGCCGCCATCGCTTTCGCGCACTTCGCTTCGTCACGCCTGCGCAAAGCCACGCCCGAAGCGCGCGGCAGCGGCCAGCTCCTGGCGGCCGCCCTCATTCCGCTCGCGCTCATCGTGGCTGGCATCCTCGCGCTGCAGCGGCCGATCGTTTGAAACGTCGTTGCGAAGTATGTCAGCAAATACGCGGTAGCTGCTCGCCGCTCAGCATCTCGACCACGCGCAGGCCGCCGATGCGGCTCTTCATGAATACGCGGCCCGGGTGCTCGTCCACGACCTCCCCAATGATGGCGGCCTGCCGGCCGAGCGGGTGGTCGCGCAGGATACCCAGGGCTTCATCGGCGCGCTCGCGCGCGACGAACGCCAGCAGCTTGCCCTCATTGGCGACGTAGAGCGGATCGAGGCCCAGGATCTCGCAGGCGCCTCGCACATCTTCCAGCACCGGTATCGCGGCTTCATCGAGCCGCATGCCGACGCGCGCGCTTTGCGCGATCTCGTTGACCGCGCTGGCCACGCCGCCCCGCGTCGGGTCGCGCAGGACGTGCACATCGCGGCCCAGCGCATCGATCAGCTCGAAGGCGATGCCGTCGAGCGCGGCGGAATCGCTGGCCAGCGTGGTGTCGAATTCCAGACCTTCGCGCACGGACATGATCGCTATGCCATGAGTGGCAATCTCACCGCTGACCAGGATGACATCACCCGGCCGGGCGCGCGTCGGCGTGATGTCGATGCCGTCCGGCACCATCCCGATGCCCGTGGTATTGATGAAGATGCCGTCCGCCTTGCCGCGATCGACCACCTTGGTGTCGCCTGTCACGATGGGCACGCCGACTTCGCGCGCCGCATCGCGCATGGCCGTGGCGATCCGCCACAGGTCGGCCATCGCGAAGCCTTCCTCGAGAATGAAGCCGGCCGACAGACTGATGGGCAGCGCGCCGCACATCGCCAGGTCGTTTACCGTGCCGTGCACGGCCAGCGAGCCGATGTTGCCGCCCGGGAAAAAGATCGGGTTGATCACGTACGAGTCGGTGGACATGGCGATGCGCGCGTTACGCACGTTCAGCAGCGCGCCGTCGTGAAACGTGCCCAGCGTCGGATTCGCGAACGCAGGATAGAACAGCTGTTCGACCAGCATCTTGCTGAAGCGGCCGCCGCCGCCGTGCGCGAGTGTGACGGTCGGATAATCCGTGAAGGGCAGCGGACACGTCGCCTGCGCTGGGTTCACCACCGTGTTCATGCGATCCTCCGATAGTGATAGTACGCCGCGCACGCACCCTCGGTAGAAACCATGGGCGCGCCCGCGGGACGCTCCGGGTTGCAGGTCTTGCCGAACAACGGACACTCGAACGGCTTGCGGATGCCACGCATCACGTCACCGGCAATGCACTCGCTCGGCTCCTCGACCGTGATGGTGTCCACGCCGAACTTCGTACTGGCATCGTAGGCGGCGTATTTGTCGCCCAGCGCGAGACCGCTCTGCGGAATCTGGCCGATGCCGCGCCACTGGCGGTCGGAGACCTGGAAGACCTCCTGCACGAGGTTCTGCGCGGGCTGGTTGCCTTTGTACTGCACGGCGCGCGCGTACTGGTTCTCCACGCCGATGCGGCCGTCTTCCAGCATCTCGACGGCCATCAGGATGCCTTGCAGCAGGTCGAGCGGCTCGAAACCCGTGACGACGATCGGCACGCCGTACTTCTGCGCGATCGGGCCGTATTCCCAGTAGCCCATGACCGCGCACACATGGCCGGCGGCCAGGAAGCCCTGCACGCGGTTGTCGGGCGCCGATAGAATCGCTTCCATGGCGGGCGGCACCAGCACGTGCGATGTGAGGATCGAGAAGTTGTCGAGCTGCTTCACGTGCGCCTGGTAGACGGCCATGGCGTTGGCCGGCGCGGTGGTCTCGAAGCCGACCGCGAAGAAGACGACCTGCTTGTCCGGATGCTGCTCGGCCAGCTTCACGGCGTCGAGCGGTGAATAGACGATGCGCACATCGCCGCCCTCGGCCTTGACGCGCAGCAGATCGACGTCCGAGCCGGGCACGCGCAGCATGTCGCCG
>CBJLQC010000050.1:0-9674 GCA_966424955.1 uncultured bacterium
ATGGCGCGTTTACCGGCAGGAGTGCGCCCGGGACGTGCCGCGCCCGGGCGATGCTGCCACCGATGGGCGCATGAATGCGGTGGTAATGGCGCGGGCTCAGGTAAAGCGTAAGAAAGACGCCACCCTGGTAGCGCGCGGCTTCCGCCTCGTCCGCGAGCAGAGCGGCGGCCGTGTAATCGCGGCCCTTGGCCTGAATGAGACAGCCGTTCGTGATGGCACCGAACTGACCGACGACGCCATCCACCGGCGAGCCGGCTTCCTGGGGGCCGAGGCGCCACGGCCGCGCGCCCTCTCTGAGCCGGCGCACAAAAAATTCGTTCAACGACGAATAGCCGGACAGCGGCAGCTCGGCTTCACTGATGTCGATACCAACAGCACGGGCAAAAGCACCGAGCAGGGGTTTGCGAAGTGAGCGCGGTAATGGCGTGTCCGCCAAGCGGCCGAAGCTGCGACTGAGCGCGCCTTGCGGCAGCCGGCGCAGCGCCGCGAGCAGCACGCGCCAGGCGGGTGCGGGCAAGTCCGGCGAAACCGCCGGCACGTGCTCGCTCATGATTTGGGTAGCGTGCGGCCGGGCAGGATGGCCTTGGAGCCGAACCGCTCGCGCAGCTTGTCGACTACGCGGGCCAGCTGCCGGTCGCGATCCGTTTCCAGTTGCCGCTCACCGCTGAAGAGCGCGAGCTGCTCGACACCGTGCCGGTCCGTGAATCCGCTCAGCGACACGCCCAGCAGCCGCACGCCACCCGGATGCCCCTGCCGCAGCTTCGCCAGCAGCACGCGCGCGATGTCGAAAATCGCGCGATCGCTTTCAACCGCCGGCTCGACTGTGTGGCGCGCCTGCCGCGTCGTGAAATCGGGATCCCGGACTTTGACGGTGATCGTGCGCGCGCGCAGCTCGTGCGCGCGCAGGTCGGAAGCCGCCCGGCCGATCAGTCGCAGCAGCTCGGTAAGCAATGCCTCATGATCGCTGATGTCGCGCGCGAAGGTTTCGTCCCGGCTGATCGATTTCGCGGCGCCATGCGGCTCGATGACGCCGTCGTCGATGCCGCGCGCCCGGTCGTGCAGCCACTGCGCCGTCCCTTCTCCGAACCAGGTGCTCAGTGCCGCGACATCGAAGGGCAATATGTCCGCGACGCGCACCAGGCCGTAGTCGCGCAGGCGTTCCTGGAAGCGCGGACCGATGCCCGGGATCGCGGCCAGGTCCAGGGTTTTCATGAATTCGATTTCCGCGCCGGGTACGATGGTGTACACGCCGCCCGGCTTGGCCTTTTTGGCGGCCAGCTTGGCAATCACGCGCGTGCTGCCGCCACCAATTGATACCGAGATGGCGGTCCGCTCCAGGACATCCTCGCGAATACGCGTGGCCAGCTCTTGCAGATCATCCGTGTGGTGCACGGCTTCGGTGCCGCTGACGTCGAGATAGAATTCGTCGATCGACGCCGCTTCTACCACGGGCGTATAGCGGGCCAGCACCTCGCGGATCTCCTTGTGCCGACGCGTGCACGCGCGCCGCGGCACCGGCACGACCACGGCCTGCGGGCACAGGCGCAGCGCATGGGCCGTCGGCATGCCGGAGCGCACGCCGAACTTGCGCACCGCGTAGGACGCGGAGGTGATGACGCCACGCTCGCGGGAGGCGCCGCCGACCAGCAGCAGCTCTTCCCGCCCCGCGCCTTCCGGATCTTCGAGGCGGGCGACCTGGACGAAATACGCGTCGCAATCTGCGTGCAGAATCTTCCTGGGCACGATCCCAACCTATCGGGTGAGGGATGGCTGGCAACGTGCCAAAATAAGGCGGGAGTCGGACCATCCCGTCCGACTCCCGCTATTGGCGAATCCGCACGCCCCCTCGTCAGACCAACGGATCCTCGGATGCGCTGTCATCCGTATTCGACCGATCGCGGTAACCGGTGCCCTCCGGCCGCGCCGCGCCCTCCTGCTGGTTACCCTGGCCGCTGAAGCGGTCGGCGGCATCCCAACGCTCGTCATTGGCGCGGGACTCGGTGCGGCGGCTCCGCTGCGAGTGCATACGGTTGCCGGCCGTGACGTCTTCGTTCATGTCGCGGCTGGCGGAACGGCTGGTCTCGCCCGTGCGCTCTTCGCGCAACGCGTCACCGTGCCGCGGCGTGGCGCTCATGTCATCGCGATGACTGTGCGAGAGCGCGGCATCATCTACGCCTTCATCGCCGGCGCGCGCGTCACCGTGCGCATCACTGGCGTGCATACGATCGATCCGGTCGTTTTCCATGTTGCGTTTTCTCTTGGCCATGGAGTTGTGCCTCCTGGGTAAAAGGACACGTATGTAGAAGGCAAACGCCATGCCGAATATGGAGTTACGCGGGACTGCGCAGGCAGGATTCTTGCTCCCTGGGCGGGCGCAGCGGGAGGATGGGGTGGCCAGCAAAACCGGTGTCAAACGCAAGCTCGCGAAGTACCGGCAGAAACGCGATTTCACCAAAACGAAGGAGCCGGCCGGCGGTCCGCGCGCGCCCGCGCGCAAGCGGCATCGGCTCAAGTTCGTCATCCAGAAACACGCGGCCAGCCACCTGCATTTCGATCTGCGGCTCGAGCTGGATGGCGTGATGAAGAGCTGGGCCGTGCCCAAGGGACCCAGCCTGGATCCCTCGGTAAAACGCCTGGCCATGGAGGTGGAAGATCACCCCATGGAATACAACGCCTTCGAAGGCACCATCCCGGCAGGTGAGTACGGCGGCGGCACGGTCATGTTGTGGGACCGCGGCCATTACACTGCTGACAAGGCGGAAGACGGCGATCACGCGGCCGCCATGCGCAAAGGCTTCGAGAAAGGGAAGCTGGATTTCACCTTTCACGGCAAGCGTCTCAACGGCAGCTACGCCCTGGTCCGCACGCAGCGCGAGGGTAAACCGCAATGGCTGCTGATCAAGCATCGTGACCAGCACGCGGCACCCGGATCGGACATCGTCGCCGACCACATGACTTCGGTAGCGACCGGGCGAAGCATGGACGAGATTGCGGAAGGCAGGTCGCGCGTGTGGCACTCGAACCGCGCCGCTCCTGCCGCACGCACGCGTGCTCGCAAACCGGTCAAGCGCTCGGCGGCCGTGAAGACATCGGACATACTGCCCATGCTGGCCACGCTGGCGAAGGAGATTCCCGATGACCGGGAGTGGACGTACGAGCCGAAGTACGACGGCATCCGCGTCCTGGCGTTCATTGCACCCGGCGTGGCCCGCCTGATTACGCGTAACGCCAAGGATAAGACCGCGCAGTTCCCGGAAGTCGTGGCCGAGCTGGCCAAGCTGCCCGGGCGCAGCAAAAAGCCGCTCGTGCTGGACGGCGAGATCGTGGCGCTGCGCGATGGCGAAGCCGCACGCTTCCAGCATTTGCAGAGCCGGATGCACGTGGAGAACGAGCGTAGCATTGCCCGCCTGGCGCGCGACGAGCCGGCCGCCTTCATTGCTTTCGACATTCTGCTGGATGGCGATGAGCCGCTCATGAACGAGCCGTGGCAGGTGCGCCGTCGTCACCTCGAGAAGCGGTTGGCGAAGAAGACGAGCGAGCACGTGTGGCTCACCGCGACCACGACCAATGGCAAGCGAATGATGGCGGCCGCGACCAAAGGTGGTTGGGAAGGCGTCATCCTCAAAGACGTGGACGCGCCGTACCAACCGGGCAAGCGCTCGCGCGCCTGGCTCAAGCTGAAGCTCGAGAAGCAGCAGGAGTTCGTGGTGGGCGGATTCACCGAGCCGCGCAACTCACGCGAGCATATCGGCTCACTGCTCGTGGGCTTTTACAACGACGATGGCGACCTGGTTTATGCGGGGCATGTGGGGGGCGGGTTCTCGCAGCGCTCGCTCGAAGAGGTCCACGACCTTCTCGCGCCGCTGGAGCGCAAGACATCGCCTTTCACCACGACGCCTCGCACGAACGAAAAAGCGCACTGGGTGAGACCGCAGATCGTGGTCCAGGTGCGCTACAACGAGCTGACCAATGAGGGCAAGCTCCGCCAGCCGGTGTTTCTCGGTGTGCGCGACGACAAGGATCCCCGCTCGGTGCGGCTCGAGGATTAGGTCATCCCTTCCAGGTGCTTCTGCTCTCGAGCAGGCTAACGAGATTCCGACGCTTCTGCTGCCTTCATCTCAGAGGAGGTCGTTGTTCACCTCGCATCGGGCTTACGGCCAGCTCAGCGCAGACCCAGGCATTTGTGATTTGTAATTGGAAATCATCAACGTGCTGGTGGTACCAGCGTGTTCTCGCCAGCCAGATGCACCGGACGTGCGGCCCCCTCTGAGATGATCGCAGCACAAGCGCGTGAACAAGGCTACCTCCCTCGAGATCAAGTGCGTGCGCGCACCAGAACCAACCATTTCCCTCCACCATCCGACTCATATCCGGATGCCGAAGCAGCCCCTCCCCACCCTGACCGACCGCGAGCTCGTGGAAGCCGTTGTGGTTAATGGCGATGAGCGCGCCTTTCGCGAGCTCTACCGTCGTCATACGCCTCGGCTGTACCAGCTCATGCTGCGGTTGGTGGGCAGCGAGCATGATGCCGAGGATGTCGTGCAGGAGACGTGGATCCGGGCGACTGAGGCGGCCGCGAATTTTCGGTGGGAGTCGGGATTTGCGACGTGGCTGACCGGGATTGCGATCAACCGGTTCAAGGAATTGCTGCGCAAGCGCAATCGCTGGCCGGCGCTGGACCTGGAGCATGTGGCCGAGCCGGAATGCCGGCCCGAGCACGTCGGCGAGCGGATCGACCTGGAGCGTGCCCTGAGCATGCTCCCGGTCGGATACCGTACGATCCTGCTGCTGCACGACGTGGAAGGATTCCGTCACGAGGAGATCGCCGAGCAGCTCGGCATCGCCGCCGGCACATCGAAAAGTCAGCTGTTTCATGCGCGGCGCTACGTGCGCGCCCTGCTGGAACCAACAAGGGTGGAAAATGAGCAGCGAGTTTAGCTCGGAATCAGAGTACATCGAAATGTTCCGTGAGCTTCCCCTGGATGCAGTGCCGAGCGCATTGCTCGAGGAACGCACGGTTAGAGAGCTGCGCAAGCGCGGACTGCTGCGCCGGCAACGGACGCTGCCGGTGTCGTGGCTGGTGGGCTCGGCCGCCGCATCGGTCGCGCTCTTCGCGACGGGTGTCGTCGTCGGCCAATGGCTGGGCACGCGCAACACGATCAGTTCGGTGGCGGAGATGGCCAATCAGACCAGCATCGCGGCCGCCGCGGCCCAGGTGCAGCAGACCGGAACGGCATACGTGCAGGCGCTCGAGGCGCTCGTCAATTCAGCGAACCAGGCGCAGGGCGGACCGGCCTCCAACCCGCAGGCACGCGAGGTAGCGCTGACGGCGTTGCATGCCGCCGCCAACGAAGTGGTGGAGCTGGCGCCGAACGATCCGGTGGCCGCGAAGATCCTACAGGGTATCGAACAAGCCAGGCGCCAGGCGGACCCGCAAGCGGAGCAGCAGGCGGGACGCAAGATCGTCTGGTTCTAGGAGGTATTGCGCATCATGATCGGACGAGAGATTTCCCTCGCACTCGTCATCGCATTGGCGGTGGTCGGCCCGGCGGACGCGCAGGTCGCTAAATGCGCGGCGGAAAACGCCGTCGGCACCATCGGCATCAGCGGCGTGGATTGCAACTGCACGATTGGCGCGCGCGATCCCGGGGAGTGGTCGTTCCGCACCGAGCCGAAGATAACCAGCCTCGAGATGAACACGACGGCCGGCAAGCTGCTGAAGGTCGGTGACGTCATCACGCACATCAACGGACAGCTGATTACGACGCGCGAAGGCGCTCGCGCCATGGCGACCATCAAGCCGGGCCAGGCGGTTGTCATCACCGTCCGGCGCAACGGCGAAACACTGCGGTTCGCGCTCACGGCCGATGCATCGTGTTCCGGTGAGCCCCGCCTCGGGTTCTACTCGCCGACGGCGCCACGCCGAAGCGCGCCGCGCTCCGCTCCCGTCACGCCCGGCGTCGCCGCACGAGGCGCCGCACCCGTCGTCGCGGCTTCGGCGATGCGGACCCGCGGCTCGTTCGGCATGGGCTTGATGTGTTCCGGCCGCTGTGAAATTCACGTCGCGGGCGACGGCGCGCTGCACTTCAGCGACCCGCCCGAAGTCTATTCGGTCGAGCGAGGCAGCGGCGCGGACCAGGCTGGCATCCGGCGCGGCGACATCATCACGCACGTGAATGGACAGTCGATCACGAGCAAGGATGGCGGCCGCATATTCGGCACGGCAAAACCGGGCGCGACCCTGCGCTTTACGGTGCGCCGCGACGGCCAGAGCCGGACCGTCTCACTGACCGCTGCGCCCCAGGCCACACCCGCGGCGGCGCCCGCCCTCGCCAAATCCAGTGAAGCTCTGGTCCGCGCGCAGCGGTCGCTGCGCGAGCTCGAGCGCGAGCAGCAGCGCCAGCTGCAGAAGATCCAGGATGACGTGCGACGCCCGCGGGCGGCGGACGAACAGAGGCTGCGCGAACTGCAGCGGGATTTCCTGCGCCAGGAACAGGAGCACCGCCGCAAGCTCACGCAGCTCAGCACTGAGCTGGCACGCGCGGAAAGCCGGATGCGGGCCGCCCTGGCCGATTCCGCCCGTAACAGCTGCACGGTCGTGAATACCTCGCCGCGAGCGAGTGGCGGCACGCGCACGCTCCGCTACTCCGGCCTGCTCGGTGATTCCGAGATCGAGGTGCGCGGATCGAATCCGGTGACCGTCACGGAAACAGACGAAGAGGTGCTGATTTCGGCCGGCTCGACTACGGTGAAGGTAAAGAAAACGCGGAAGTAGCTGGTCTGTGGCGCAAGCGAGCCGGAGACTACGCCTGCTTGTGCGTCTCCGGCTTGGGCGCGGCCAGCAGCTTTTCATAGAAATCGACCCGCTCCTCGAGCGCAGAGATGCGTGTCTCGCTGGCTGCAAGTCGTTGTTCGGTATGCCTTAACGCTTTCTTGAGCTCCTCCTCCCCCGGCCCGCCGCCTTTCTTGATGCGCGCGGCAATCGCCTCGGCGATCGGGACGCCTACGAAGATCAAGCCGATTATCATTATCCAGCTCATGCCCACATCCAACGTTCCGGCGCCGTAATATGTCCAACCATGTTGATACAATCACCACGAACGGAGGCTTCATGCAAGTCGCATATGTCACAGCGCTGCTGATGGGCGCGACCGCCCTGCCGCTGGCGGCACAGGGTGCTGATCAATGCCGCCATGAAGCCGAGCGCTCGGCAACGGTCGACGCGAACGGCGCACGACAGCTGGTCGTGCGGGCCGGCTCGGGATCGCTGCGGATCGAGGGGAAAGCAGGCCTCACGGCTGTGCGCGTCCGGGGACGCGCCTGCGCCTCATCAGCGGACCTTCTCGAGCAGATCAAGCTGAGCGCCCGGCGCGATGGCGGCGGCGTCGTCGTTGAGGCCAACCGCCGGGATGAGGACGATGGCTGGCATTTCCGCGCCAACGAGTACGCGCGGCTCGACGTCGTCATGGAAGTGCCCGCGCGGATGGCCGCCAACATTGATGACGGCAGCGGGAGCATCGAGCTGGCTGGGCTCGGCGCCGTCGAAATCGAGGATGGTTCGGGCGAGATCACCGGCACCAACCTGAACGGCGATGTCACCATCGAAGACGGGTCGGGCGAAATTCGACTGACCGACGTCACCGGGCGGGTGACCATCGAAGACGGTTCCGGCGAAATCGAGCTGGAAAATGTGGGCGGCGCCATCGACATCGAAGATGGTTCAGGCGAAATCGAGATCCGCGGCGCGCGCAGCGGCGTCCGCATCAGTGACGCTTCCGGCTCGATCGACGTTTCGGACGTGGCCGGCGATTTCGTGGTCACCAATGACGGCTCGGGCAGCATCGACTACGACAACGTGCGCGGTCGCGTGGATATCCCGCGCCGGAAGCGCTAGCGCAGCAGTCCCGCCGCCGCGATCGCCAGGATAGCGATCCCGGCGGCGGTCTTCGCCACGGCCGTGAGCATCCGGCCGAGCACCGCGCCCCATCCGACGCGATGGGCCGCCAGTAATTCCTTTGTTTCCGCGTAGGTTACCAGCGCAGCCCCGGCGAACGAGCCCAGCACACCGGCGATCACCGAGCCGATGATGGGGATGGGTGCGCCGATCAGCACGCCGACGAAGCCGCCGACCAGCGCACCCCAGAACGCCTTGGGCGAGCCGCCGTACTGCCGGGTGAGACGTTTTACCAGGAAGAACTCGATGAGCTCGGCAATGGTGGCGATCAGCACGCACGCGATGAGCGTGAGCACGCCGATTTCGCCGACGATCGCGCCCATGGCGGCCACGCCGATCATGATCCACAACCCCGGCAAGCCGAGCGGGATGACCAGCAGCGCGCCAACCATCAGCAGGATGCCGATCCACGCCATTAGATGCCTACCGCGCGCGGCTTGGTGAGATGCATGTCCAGATCTCCGGTGATCAGGCGATTGCTGCGCCGCTGTCCGACATAAGCCCACGCCCATTGGATCATGACCAGCACCCGGTTCCGAAATCCAATCAGGTATGCAATGTGGATGAACACCCAGAGAATCCACGCAAAGAAACCGCCAAAACGCAGGCCGTGAATGTCGGCGACGGCGGCGTTGCGCCCGATCGTGGCCATGTTCCCCTTGTCGAAGTAGCGGAACCGTTTGCGAGGTTTGTCGCGAATGTCCGCGCTGATGCAGCGGGCCGCGTGGGTACCCATTTGCATGGCGACCTGGCATACACCCGGCAGCATTTTGCCATCCTGCTGGAAGTGCGCGAGGTCACCGACTACGAAAACTTCCGGATGTCCAGGCACGCTGCAGTCGTCGTTCACCAGTACGCGGCCCGCGCGGTCCAGTTTCGCATCCACGTGCGCACCAAGCGGGGAGGCGGCTACACCGGCCGCCCAGAATATGTTGTGCGCGGCAATCCGCTCAGCGCCGATGCATACCGCCTCCGGCTCGACGTTGGTGACCAGCGCGTTGGTACGCACCTGCACGCCCAGCCGCTCGAGATGACGCTGCGCCTTGGCCGAAAGATCTTCCGGATAGGTGGACAACACACGCGGACCGCCTTCCAGCAGCAGAATGCGCGCGGATGTCGTGTCGATCGCGCGGAAGTCCTTGGGAATGGTTTTGCGCGCGATCTCCGCCATGGCGCCGGCCAGCTCGACGCCGGTTGCGCCCGCGCCGATGATGACGAAGGTCAGCTGCGCGCGACGCGCCTGCTCATCCGCCTCGCGCTCCGCTTCCTCGAAAGCATGGAGGAAGCGACGTCGCAACTCGACCGCATCGTCCACCGTTTTCAGTCCGGGCGCGACTTCCGCCCACTCGTCGTGCCCGAAATACGCATGCGTCGCACCGGTGGCCAGCACCAGATAATCGTAGGGAACCACACCCTCGTCGAGAATGACCTGCTTCTGCGCGACGTCGATGTCGGCGACTTCCGCCATCCACACTTCGGTATTGCGATGATGGCGCAGCACCGCGCGGATCGGATGCGCTATGTCGGATGGCGAAAGCGATGCCGTGGCAACCTGGTAGAGCAGCGGCTGGAAGAGATGGAAGTTACGCCGGTCGATGAGCGTGACGCGCACGGGCGCGTTCTTCAACGCCTTGGCGCAGTAGAGGCCACCAAAACCGCCGCCCACAATGACGACATGCGGTAGCTGTCGATTGCTCATACCCTTGAAACACGCGAGTGA
>CBJLQC010000051.1:0-9553 GCA_966424955.1 uncultured bacterium
CATCAGCCACCAGGAGAACATGGCGCTGGTGCAGTCGCTCGACATCGAGCTGACGCGCTTTGCCGAGGGGCTCCCTCTCGAGCGCTACGATGGCGCGGTTTTCATCGACAATCAGGGTACGACGACGCGGCTGACGGATCGTTTCGCGCAGGCGAAGATCAAGACGCTGGCGATCATCGACCACCACGCGCCGCAGGGCCTGCTCACGCCGGAATACTCCGACGTGCGCGCCGTGGGCGCCGCCGCGACGATCATGACGGACTACATCCGCAGCGGTGAAATCCTGGAGCTGGACGAAGAGAATCATGCGCATGTGCAGCTGGCGACCGCGCTGGTGCACGCGCTGCGCACGGAGACGTTCGGCTTCATACGCGCGGGCGCCGAGGAATACGCGGCGGGCGCGTTCCTGTCGCGCTACCAGGATGGCCGCCTGCTGGAGTCGATCCTGCGCGTGCAGCGGTCACGCGGTACCATGGAAGTGATCCAGATCGCGTTGACCGATCGTATCGTGCGCGAAGGCTTCTCCATCGCGGGCGTCGGCTATCTCCGTCACGCGGATCGCGATGCGATTCCGCAGGCTACGGATTTCCTGCTGTCCGAGGAGAACGTGCATACGGCGATCGTCTATGGGATACTGGTCGGCGAAGGCGAGCGTGAGGTCGTGACCGGCAGCATGCGCACGGCGAAGCTGACGCTCGACATCGACCAGTATCTCAAGAGCGCGCTGGGATCGGATGGCCGGGGCCGGTACTACGGTGGCGGCCGCGCGCGGGCCGGCGGCTTCGAGATTCCGGTCGGCTTCCTGGAAGGTCAGCTCGACAACGAGCAGATGCGTTTGAAGTGGGAAGCTTTTGATCAGCAGATCCGTGGACGGTTGCTGCGCGCGGCCGGCATCCACGATGAAGACCAGCTGGACGACTGATCAGGCCTCCAGCCGCCACTCGCAGCAGTCGCCGGCATTCGTCGCGCATTGGGCATGCGCGACGTTTGCTTTTTTGCCCAGGTACAGCGACGCGATTTCCTCGAAGGCCGCGGCATAAAGCGCGCACGCCAGGCCGGGCGGCTCGAGAAACGCGATTTGCGGGGCCTTGATCTGGGCGCGCAGCGGCTTGCCCGAAACCTGCACGCCTGGCTCGCCACTGACGTTGCGGAGCAGCTTCGTGCTGGCCTTGGCAATGGCGCGCAGCAGCGCGGCGCGGGGCAGCACGCGCAGGAGCTTCAGCCAGGAAGGCGGCACGCGCTCGAATTGCCGCTGTGCGATGCGTGCGCCGGTCTCGCGCAGAATGGTCTCGGCATCAGGGCGGCGCAGCACCAGCTTGAGGAGGTTATGGAATTCTTCCGCGGACACGCGCTTGCCACCGCGGGCGGCCGTCTCGTAACGCTGGATCTGCGACTCGATGACGCCGCTCAGCCCGAGGCGCCGCGGCAGACTTGCCGAGAGATCCTCATCTTCGAGCACTTCGCCGGGACGGTCATGCGAACGGGTGGATTGCAGCAATGCGAGAGGCAGGGCGGCCGGTACTGCGGTGTCGTTGCTCATAGCGTGGCGAAAATCTAACCTCGGGAATGCAAGGTGCAAAGCGAGCGGGCCACCGCTAGCTTGGGCGGGAGCAAGGATTGAACCGGGAGGGGCGTGTGGAAGAGTCCTGCATTTTCTGTCGGATCATTGGTGGCGAGGAAATGGTCAGCATCGTATACGAGGACACGCGCGCCATTGCCTTTCTGGACGTGCAGCCGGCCAGCCATGGTCATACGCTCGTCGTTTCCAAAGCGCATTACGAGACCCTTTTCGATCTGCCCGAGGACCTGCTCATGCATTGCATGGCGGTAGCCAAGCGGATCGCGCCGGGGCTGCGCGGCGCGGTCGGCGCGCAGGCGATCAATGTCTTCAGCGCGAACGGCCGGGCAGGCGGTCAGGACGTCCCGCATTTTCACTTGCACTTGATTCCGATCCGGGAGGGTGAACCCTTCGCTCTGCAGCTGCCGCCGGACGATGCGCCGATTCCACAGCGCGCCGAGCTGGACATCACCGCCGCGCGCATCGGCCGCGCCATCCAGGAAGGCGCCGGCTGATGCGGCGTTATCCGGCGCTCGATCCACCCGAGTACGTCGGCTGGTCGGCCGATCCGGCGGTGGAACAGGAATTCACACAAACGCTGGCGCGCGATGCGGAGCGCGCGGCGGTCGTGCGCCAGCTCGCGGAGGCGCAGCTGCTCGCCTTGTACGAAGGACTCGTGCGCTTCCGCCTGCATGACTATGCCCTCAAACGCTGGGTCCGACAGGGCGTCATCTCGAAAGCCTGGCTGGGCACCGGCGAGGAGGCGGTGACGATCGGGTGCGTGCACGCGCTCGACCGCGCGCAGGACATCGTCGCGCCCATGATCCGTAACGCGGGCGCCTGTCACGAGATGGGCATGTCGATCGAGCAGATGCTGCACGGCTACCTGGGTACCCAACAGAGCCCCAATCACGGCCGCGATGCGCATATCGGCGATCTGCACATCGGCGTGCTGGAGCCGATCTCGCACGTCGGCGACAGCGTGCCGGTCATCGCGGGCATTGCCCTGGCTTTCCAGCGCAGGAATCAGCCGCGTGTCGCGCTTACCTGGATCGGCGATGGCTCGACCAAAACGGCGGCCGTGCACGAAGGCATGAACCTCGCCGCCGTGTTGAAGGTGCCTGCGCTGTTCGTCATACAGAACAACCAGGTCGCGCTGGGTACGCGCGTCGAGCAGCACCAGGCCGGCGATTTCGCGGCATGGGGCCGCATGTACGGCATGCCGTTGTTTCCGGTTGACGGCAACAACGTGCTCGACGTTTACGCGGCCACCTCGCTGGCGGCGCGCCGCGCGCGCTCGGGCGGCGGCCCTGCCATCATCCTCGCGCACACGTTCCGCATGGGCGGACATGCCACGCACGACGAAGCGGAAGCGCGCCGCACGTTCGCGCCCGAGCTGTTCACTCACTGGGGCAAGCGCGACCCGATCGCGCTCTACGAGCAATACCTGGTGGCCCGCGGCATCTCCCGCGCGAGCCTGGAAGACATCGAAGCGCGCGTCATCGAGGAAGTGGATGGGGCCGCCGAGCGCGCAGCCGCCAGCCGCACCTCAGCGTTGCCATTGCCCGAAGCGGCCGAGCTGGAGGGTGTCAGCGCCGGCGCGCGGCAACCGGGGCTGGCGCACCGCATCAGCTGAAATGGAGGACGCGCGTTTTCACGAGCTGCGCCGTGCCTTTGCGCAGTACTCACCCCAGATGGCAGAGCGGTATCAGGGTGCGCGCGAAGCGGCTGTCGCCCTGGTCATCCGGCCTGGCGAGGAGCTGGAGCTGCTGCTGATCAAGCGCGCCGAACACGAAACCGATCCCTGGTCGGGCCACGTCGCGTTGCCGGGCGGACGCCGCGCCCAGGACGATGAGGATCTGTTGCGCACGGCCATGCGCGAGACGCAGGAGGAAGTCGGCGTTACGCTCGGCGCCGACGGCCAGCTGATCGGGCGGCTCGATGAAGTCAGCCCGCGCAGTCCGCGGCTGCCGCCCATCATCATCGCGCCATTCATCTTCGCCGTGCCGATGGACACCACGCCGGTCATCGATACCCGCGAAGTCGAAGCGGCCATCTGGGTGCCGTTCTCCGCGCTGCGTGATGAATCCGCGGCGAGCGAGATCCTGATCACCCTGGAAGGCGGCTCGCGCGCCTTCCCCTCGCTCATTTACGGCGAATACGTGATCTGGGGGCTGACCCACCGCATCCTGACGCGCTTCCTCGAAATCATCGACGGATGAACGCGGGCGACCGGATGGGCGGCCCGCCGCCGCTCACGCGACGCGAGCGCATATTTGCGCGCGATCACAATCGCTGCGTCTACTGCAATGCCGCGCCGCCGCTGCACGAGCTTACGCTCGATCATGTCGAGCCGCGCGTAAAGGGCGGCGATCATTCGGACGGCAACCTGGTCACCGCGTGCAAATCGTGTAACGAGCTGAAAGCAGGGAGACCGGCCTGGGCGTTTCTGGCGAGTGATGCCGAGCGGCGGAAGAATTTCCTGGAGAACGCGGCACATGTGTGGCCGCGCATCCGGCGAGCCATCGTGGAGGCCGCCCTCAAAGCTGCCGAGTGAACGAAGTTGTTCGTTAAACGCCCGTAACGGTTGCGCCCCAGATCACTTTGTGCAGCTGGATCTGATAGCGTACGGGCAGCCGGTCCTCCAGTATCCACTGCGCCAGCTCCGGGAACTGCGCGCTGTCCCACACGGGTGAGAAGAGGATCTCGCGCAGCTCGCCGCGCTGCTTGCGGTCGGCCAGGCCGCGCTCGAAAACCACGGCGCGGGCCCACTCGTAGTCCGCCCGATCCTTGATCACGAATTTGATCTCGTCGCGGTTGGTCAGATGATCCAGGTTCGACCACAGGTTGCGGGCTGCTTCCCCCGAGCCGGGGCACTTGAGGTCCATGATCTTGTGTGCCCGCGGATCGAGCGGCGCGACATCGACTGCGCCGGAAGTCTCGACCAGGACCGTGTAACCGCGATCGAGCAGCATGCTCGTGAGCATGAACGCATTGCGATGGATGAGCGGCTCGCCGCCGGTAATCTCCACCAGCCTGGTGCCGATCTCCTCGCACTTCGCGACCAGCTCATCCAGCGTCCGCCGCTCGCCGCCATAAAACGAGTAGGCCGTATCACACCACGTGCAGCGCAGCGGGCAGCCGGTCAGCCGGATGAAGGTGCACGGGTAGCCGGCCCAGGTGCTCTCGCCTTGAATGGAGTGGAAGATCTCGGTTACGCGGAGAAATTCGGACATGGTCTTGTGAATGATACTCCACACATCCGCGGAGGTTGCCGCCGCCAGGCTATTTCCTTCGGTGCGGAAGATTCCGTTAAAAGGAGATGTTAGTAATGGGGGCGATGTCTGTCGCGCGCCCGCACCTTGCCCGCAGGTCCGACTACGATTTTCAAATTAAACCACTACACGGCTACGCCGCGCGCCGCGAAACGCGAGCAACATCGCCCTTATCCCAGAATCTCCCTTCCAGTGAGCGCGTCAAACAAAATCGCCGACACCAATCACGGTCGGTTCCCCATGAACACCCGCAGCGGGCTCTCCCTCAACACGGCATTGACGATGAAGAAGAGATTGGCGGGGCGCTCGGCCATGCGCCGCATCAGGTAGGGGTACCAGGCGCCGCCGAACGGCACATACACGCGCATGCGGTAGCCGTCGCGCACGAGCTGCTGTTGCAGGTCGCGCCGTATCCCGTACAGCATCTGGAACTCGTAGCGGGCGCTGTCGATCTGGCGCGCGGCCGCGAACTCGCGCGTGGCGCGGACCATGGCCGGGTCGTGAGTTGCGATGCCGGGATAATTGCCATGCTCGACCAGCATCTGCATCAGCCGCACGAAGTTGGCGTCCACGTCCGACTTCGCCTGGAAAGCCACGGATTCGGGCTCGTTGTAGGCGCCTTTGCACAGGCGGACACGCACCTTGTCGGCATTGAGCTGCTCGACGTCGCCCTGGCTGCGCCGCAGATACGACTGGATCACGACGCCGATGTTGCGGTAGCCCTGGCCCCAGAGGGACCGGAAAAAATCGAGCGTCTTCTGCGTGTGCGTGCTGGCCTCCATATCGAAGCGTACGAACATGTCGACCTCACGTGCCCGGTCGATCACGCGGCCGACATTCTCGCGCAGAAAGCCCTCGTCGATGTCCTGGCCCATCTGCGTGAGCTTCATCGATACATTGGCGTCGAGCTTCTCGGCAGCGATGCGATTGATCATCTGGATATAGACATCGGCGGCCGCGCGCGCTTCCTCGCGGCTGCTGACCGATTCGCCGAGATAGTCCAGCGTAACCGCCATGCCGGCCTTGTTGAGGGCGCGCGTGGCATTGATGCCGTCCTCGATGGTCTCGCCGGCGACGAAACGCCGCGCCATGCTGCGCGCGCCGGGGGCATGGGTCACGAAGCGACGCGCGGTACCGCTTCCCGACAGATAGATGAGCGTATCTCTCAGCATGCGATGTCGTCCCGGCAGCGCACCGGCAGCCGGCTGCTGCCCGCGGATTCACAAAGGCTCACTCAATCCTCCAGTTCCTGACGTTTGCGCTCGATGGCGGCATCCAGCTCGGCCTTCACCTCGTACAGGGTAAGCTCGAGGGCACGCGCCCGCGCATCCTGCTCGGTGGCGCCGAAGGCGATGTCGCCGGATTCGGTGTGCTCCATAATGCCGGCGCCGGTCTGCGCCCAGCGCACGAAGACCAGAAACGCGGCATAGGCGCGCGCGCCCGGCTGGCCGGTGTCCTCGACATCCACGTCGACCGTGTACGCCTGCTCGTCCGCGCCCGCGAACGCGGGTGGCCGCGTGTGCTTCGCGACATAGCCGCCGAGCGTCATGTCCAGCTCGGCCGCGTCTATGTCGGTTCCGGCGGGCGCGCGCAACGCGGCCACGACATCGACGTCGTCGCCATCCGCGTCATCATCCGGGGGCAGCTCCAGGAAAGCACGCCGCTCGACTTCCTCGAACAGTTCGCGTGCCTTATCGTCAGGCTCCGGCATGAGCGGAAGCTATGGATTGGAGGAGCCGGATGAAAGCGGCGGTTTTCCACGAGTATGGCGGCAGCGACGTCCTGCGCATCGAGGATGTTCCAATACCCGTTGCGCAGTCCGGAGAAGTGTTATTGCGCGTGCACGCGGCGGCACTCAATCACCTGGACGTCTGGGTGCGCAAAGGTCTGCCGAAGACGAACCTGCCGCATATCGGCGGCTCCGACATTGCGGGCACGGTCGAAGCGCTCGGCCCGGGCGTCAGCGGTGTCGAGCAGGGCGCCCGCGTGGTCGTCAATCCGTCGTTGTGGTGCGGCCAGTGCGAGTGGTGCCGCGCGGGCGAGGAATCGGAGTGCGCGCAGTACCGGATCCTGGGTGAGCACACGAATGGCGGCTTTGCCGAATACGTGGCCGTGCCGGCGGTGAACCTGTTCCCGATTCCGCCCGGTTTTGCGTTCGATTATGCCGCGGCTGCGCCGCTCGCGTATCTCACGGCGTGGCGCGCACTGGTGAGCAAGGCGCGCGTGCGCGCGGGCAGCAGCGTGCTGATCACGGGCGCATCGGGCGGGGTCGCCACGGCGGCCATCCAGATCGCGCGCCACCTGCGGGCACGTGTGTTTGCGCTGACCACGGCGGAGAACGAGCCGTGGGCGCGCGCACTGGGCGCCGACGTCGTCTACAACCGGGATGCCGTCGATTTCTCGAAGCAAGTCTGGGAGGACACGGGCAAGCGCGGTGTGGACGTCGTCCTGGATTCGGTCGGCGAGGCGATCTGGCCACAGTGCGTGCGGGCACTCGCGCGCGGTGGCCGGCTGGTCTGTTACGGGGCGACCACGGGCCCGCGCGGCGAAATCGATCTGCGCGTGCTGTTCTGGAAGCAGCTCGAAATCCTGGGGAGCACGATGTCGAACCGCACTGAGTTCGAGGAGGTGATGCGGCTCGTGTTCAGTGGCGCGCTGAAGCCGGTCGTCGATTCAGTGATGAAGCTCGAGGACATCCGCGCGGCACATGACCGCCTGGAGCAAGGCCAGCATTTCGGCAAGATCGTGCTGGTGCCATGATGGAAGTTCTGGCCTCCGAGATCGTGCAGCGTTACCGCGTCTTTGCGGTCCGGCGCATGGTGGTGCGCGCGGCCGATGGCCATACCGACGAGTATCACGTAGTCGAGCGGCCGGACTCGGTACAGGTCGTCGCCCTCACTACTGATGGCCGGCTGTTGATGGTCGAGCAGGAACGCCACGGTACACGAGCGACATCGCTCGAGTTCGTGGCGGGCCTCATCGATGCGGGCGAGCTGCCCGAGCAGACGGCGGCGCGCGAGCTGGAGGAAGAGACCGGCTACCGCGCCGAGCAGCTCCACCAGCTCGGCTGGTACTACACCGATCCGGCGGTCCTCACCAACCAGGTGACGGTATTCCTGGCGGAAGGCTGCGCGCCGACCGGCCAGCGCAATCAGGATGAAGGTGAAGACGTGCGGCCGCTGCTATTCGATGTGGCCGAGATGCCGGCACTGATCGCGGGCGGGCGCATCACGCACGGTCTCTGCATCGCGGCGTGGCACCTGTATCAGAGCCGGGTCCAGCGATCGCGATCACGCAGCTGATACTTGTCGAGCACCGCCTGGAAGCTGGCCTGCAGATCGATTTGCTGCTGGTTGGCGATCGCGATGAGCACGAACATGATGTCGGCCAGCTCCAGGCCGATGTCCTGCTCGGGCTCGTCCGGCTTCTTCGGCTTGTCGCCGTAGCGGTGGTTCAGCTCGCGCGCCAGCTCGCCGACTTCCTCGATCAGGCGCGCCAGATTGGAGAGCGGCGGCCAGTAGCCTTCCTTGAATTGGCCCACATACGCGTCCACCGCCTGCTGCGCCTGTGCAATCGTCATTGCTCTCTCCAACGCACCAGCTCCTCGATAACGAGATCCAGCTCGGATTCCAGGTTGTAGAAATGCGGCGAGACACGCACGTGACCCGGCCGATGATCGACGATGATACCGCGGCCGGCCAGGTGCTCGACCGCGCCCTTCGGATCGTCGAGCGCGATCATGACAATCGCGGAACGCTCGGCGCGCGTCGGCGCGCAACGGATGCCGAAGCCGGCGGCGCGGGCCCGTTCGATCAGCAGCTCGGTCAGATACTGGTTGCGCTCGCGGATGCGCGGCACCGTGACTTCGTCGATGATCTCCTGCCCGCCCAGCGCGGAGTGCACCATGTGCAGCGCGGGCGTGCCCAGCTCGAAGCGGCGCGCGTCGTCGCGAAACTCGAAGTGCCGGTTGTCGAAGTCGAACTGATGCTGCGCCGCAAACCACCCGGCGATCTGCGGCGTCAGCTGTTCGATCAAAGCCTGGCGCACGTAGAGGTAGGCCAGGCCGGGCCCGCCCAGCATCCACTTGAGGGGGCCGGCTACGTAGAGGTCGATGTTGCTGCCCGCCAGCGTGGTGGGCACCTGGCCGATGCCTTGGTACGCATCGACCAGGAACAGCGCGCCGTGTTCATGCGCGATATCGCCGATGGTGCCGAGATCCTGGATCGCGCCCGTCGCATAGAACACGTGGCTGGTGGCGACGATGGCCGTCTCATCGTCCACGTACTCCGCGAAACGCTCGGCGCGCACCGTCGCGCCGTCATCGGTCGGCACGTAGACGACCTGCACGCCACGCCGGGCCAGCCACTGATAGGCGAGGGTCGGGAAATCGAGCGCCGCCACCACGACCTTGTTGCGTTTGCGGTAATCGAGGGCCGACGCAATGCTGGCCAGGGCGGCCGACGTGCTGTGCGTGATGGCCAGCTCATGCGGCTGCGCGCCCAGCATGGCGGCCACGCGCGCGCGCAGCTCGGCTATGCGGCCCAGCCAGATCTCGTACCAGGCGGACGCACCGTAATCGTGCCACTCCTCGTGAAACTGCCGGATGCGTGCTTCGGCACGCTGCGACAGGGCACCGAGCGAGCAGGAGTTGAGATAGGTTTTTCGCCGCAGTATGGGGAATTCTTCCCGCCATTCGACCCAGTCCACATACCCTCCGGTT
>CBJLQC010000052.1:0-9515 GCA_966424955.1 uncultured bacterium
CAGATGCTGGAGGTGATCCGCAGCACACCGCGCGAGTTCGAGAGCCGCGAACAGCTGGTTGGGCTGCTCGAGCAGCGCGGTATCGCGCGACCGACCGCGCAGTGGATGGCCACCAATCTGGAAAAGCGCGACGGCGCGTATGTATGGCGCTTCGACTTCGATGCCATCGAGGCGCTACTGCGCGACTTCTTCACGCAGGATCTCTGGGATGTGCTGGAGTCGCCACCCGGCTCGTGCGAGGTGCACCTCGTGAAGGCGCAGGAGTCGAGCGTGCTGTCATCCGCCGCGATCGCGCGCATCCACGAAATCGGACTACAGAATCATCGCGTGTTCCTGCACAGCGTGGCGGGCGGGCACTGGGTCAATGCGGAGAATCCGGAAGCGCTGATCGACCTCATGACAGGCCGGCTGGGAACGTAACCCTCAAGTCCGCTTCACGTGGCTTGCACCTGCTGGAGCAGCATCCACGAAGTGCCGAAGCGATCGCGCAGCAGGGCAAAGCGATTGGCAAACGGCGTCTGCTCCAGCTTCATGAAGACCTCACCGCCGTCCGTGAGCAGACCATATACGCGCTCGGCTTCCGCCTCACTATCGAGCGTGAGGGTCAGGTACGCGCTGCGCATGGGTTCGGCCGACGGGATATCCGCGCCCATCAGCACGCAGCCCCCCAGCTCCATGCGGGCATGCACGACCTTGTCGCTCCAGTCGGGTGGAATATTCGGGTTAGGCATCTCCGCATGGCGGACCAGGCCGGTCACCCGGCCGCCGAGGTGCAGCTCGTAGAAACGGAACGCGGCTTCGCACGTCCCGCGATAGTTGACATACACGTCGAGCTTCATGGGAATCCTCCTCAGCGGACCACGACCAGCGGCAGCACCGGCCGCATGTCGATGCGCCGCCCGGTCGCACCGCCGCTGGTTCGCCAGGCTGCCGCGTGACGGAACTTGCGCGCCAGCCCGGCATGCTCCGCATCGATCGACACCGCGCTGTCCAGCCAGATCAGCTCGAGATATGCGTTCTCGAACATGGCGGCGACCGATGCCGTGCCTTGCCCATCATGGTGAGCGATCCGGTTGCTGACCGTGATGCCGGCCGAGCGCAGTGCACTGATCTCCCTGGTTGCACCGGCATCGACCACGATGAATGCGTGGTCCAGCTCCGTACGCGAGGAGGTCGGCTGCGCGGCGGCGACGGCCAGCAAGCTGAGCGGATCGACACTGACCGCACCGTAGCGCACGACCCAGTGCAGATGCGGCCCGGTGACCCGTCCGGTCGCACCGACCAGGCCGATCTGCTGGCCGGCGCGGACCGTATCTCCCACGGCCACGTCCTGTCGGCTCAGGTGGAAATACGCGCTGACCAGACCTGCGCCGTGATCGAGGTAGATGACGCGCCCGGCCAGATAGAACGTATCGACCAGCGCGACGATGCCACGCGCGGCGGCGCGTACCGGCGCACCGACAGCGCCCGCGAGGTCGGTGCCGGTGTGCCGGCTCTGCACTGTGCCGTTGAATTCGCGGCCGGAGCCAAAAGCGCTGGTGATGCGCGTGTCGCGCGGCCGGCGCACTTCCTTCCAGAGACGAGGTGTGGCATGAGCGGCACGGGAGACCTCGAGTGCACGCTTGCGTTCGCGATCCATACGCGCCTGCAGGGCCGAATCCGGGCGGCCGCCGAAGCGCGGCGCCACCGTTAGCTGCTCGAGCTTGTAGGTACCTTTCGCGACCGGGACCTGCGCAACCATGGTGTCCGCTCGCGCACCCTCTTCCGTGGTGATCCTCGCTTCGACGTGAGCGCCCTTGTCCAGCGGTGCGGCGGCCAGCGCTTCCCAGCCCGCCGCCGTCGGCGCAAAGTGCAGCGGCTCCTCGCCGATGGTGCCGGATACGCGTGCGTCAGGGCCGAACGAGGTCACTCGAATGCGAAACAGCGTGCCCTGCACCGGCCGCTCGGGAACCCACGAGATGCGCGGGGCCGCGCCATCCTGCGCGACCACCACGCGCGGCGCAGCAGCCATCACGGCTGCGCAGATGCCGGCGATGGCTGCCGATGTAGTTGAGAAGCGCTCGAGCATTTTCATTCCACCTCGGCCGTGGCCAATACATGCGGCGCACGACGTGCCGCCCAGAGCAACAGGCGTATGACACGAAACCGCTGGCCCGCGTACGGGGCGAGCAGCTCGAGCATGCGCTCGTCCGTGCCCTCCGCTTCGCCGGCCAGTGCCGAGGTGACGAGTGAAGGCAGATGCAGGTCACCGAGGATCACCGCGTCGGGATCACCATACGCCAGTCCCAGCACGCGCGCCGTCGTCCATGGGCCGATACCCCGCAACGAAAGCAGGCGTGCCGCGACCGCGCCCGGCTCTGCTTCAGCATGCAGAAACGCGGAGCGTGCATCGGCGCAGGCGAGGAGATGGAGCGCACGTGCCCGCTTCGGATCGAGGCCGATCGCCTCGAGCCGCGCCGGCGGCACCGCGGCGAGCTGGACAGACGTGGGAAACGCGACGCCGCCGGGAATGCGGGTGCCCCACTTCAGCGCGATACGGCGAAAATCCGTGTAGGCACGCTGCCAGCGGACCCGCTGCTGAAGCACGGCGCCGGCCGCGACATCGAAGGCCCAGGGCATACGCATGAGCCGCAGGCCGCGAAGCTGGCTGAGACGCCGGAGCACCGGGTGCGCGGGGGCGAAGGATTCAGCGCCGTCGTTCAGCGGGAACTGGCGCGTAACGATGTCGAGCAGACCGCCATCATCACCTTCCACATCGATGATGAGCGACGTTCCGCTTTTCGTAAAACGCCATACCACGACGCGGCCGCGCGCATCGAGGTGCACTTTGCGCACGGACGAGGCGCCGCGGCTGCCGGTCGGATCGAACTTGCCGAGCAGCTGCATTTCGAACGTCGCAGGCAAATCGAAGGGATCCGCTTCCAGTACTACGCGCTTGATCATGCGCGTAAGCTGCGTCTCCGGCGCTGCCCGGGTCAATCCGGGCAGCGCCGAGATACCGGCAGCGCGGCCACCAACTTGCGCGCGCGCGCATCGCCCAGATTCCAGGTACGCCAGCCGCCAGGCCGCTCGCCCGACCAGCGTTTCTCGAGCATCGACGCGACGCGGCAGCGCTCGCCCGCCGGTAACGTCGGCATGCTTGCGATCAGTGTGGGCACGGCGTCGGCGCTCAAGGTGGCCAGGTACTTTCCATCGTACTCGGCGCCCGACGTGGCCCGGTCGATGTTCACGCGCGCGATCAGCGCATGCGGATTCCCCACGTGCAGCGCGACAATGCAGGCCAGGCCGCCCATGATGGCGCCGAACGCGAATCCGCGGCGTCGTCCGCGCAACACGGTGGCCGCCAGCCATGCCAGCACGAAGGTCAACCACACCATGACCATGCTTCCGTACAGCCGGTCCTCGGTCAGGCCATACGCCTGCTGGTACAGCTTCATTCGGTAGGCGGCGGACGCGAGCACGCCGACGAGCAGCAGCACGAGCAAATTCGACGTCGCGCGCAGCAGCCGGCGACTGCGCGCATCCTCCGCGGCACCCCAATCGGCAATCAACAGCACCGGCACGACGAACGCCGTCGCCGCGAGCAGCTCGAAGAAGCCACGGCGCGCGTAATCCGCGTAGCTCAATCCTTCGGTGACCTGCACCAGGTCCGCGCCGCCGAACAGGTAACGTACCTGCACCACCAGGAAGATGACGAAGAGAACGTTGAGCAGCGACAACGCGACCGCGATCTCCGCCGGCGCCACGGCCGGACGCGGCACGCGCGCACGGGCCATGACGACGTCGTCACTCACCAGGAACGCGCGCAGGTAACCGATCGTGAACCAAGCAATCAGACCCGCGAACAGCAGATGCTCGAGCATCGGCTCCAATGCATCGAACAGCGCATTGTGCAGCAGCTGTGCGAACACGGGGTCGGCCGAGGTGAGCAATGCGGTCAGCACGAGTAGTGGCGGCAGCGCCATGACGGTGCCGCGGGCGAACGTGCGCGCGTGCCGGCGACGCTCACCGGTGGGTGCGCGCGCGGGCTCGCGCGCCTGGCCGATGCCCCAGCCGAGTGGACCGAGCGCAATCAGCAGCGCGACCCGCACAGCCGCGGCCGCCAGGTCTACCAGGTGCATGCGCGCCGCCCACGCCAATGCGGCGCGACCGGCCGCGAGCCCCAGCAGCACCACCGCCGAGAACATGCAGAAAACGGCCAGCGCTTCCGCATCGCGCAGCACCAGCAACCCCGCGAATGCAACGGCGCCGCCCACCAGCCATCTGGTTTCCGCTGATACCGGCGTGCCGCGCGCGCGCGACAGCAGCCATAGCACCGCTGTGCCGGCCAGCGCCCACAACGCGACGTTCAATGCTGGACGGCCGGGAACCCGGACCAGCTGATCGCCCAGCAGACCCAGCAGGGCCGCGCACATGAGGGCGAGGTCGAAGTTGCGCAGGCGCTGGCTCATGATGCCACCGCCGTCAGGCCGCCGAACCGACGCTGGCGCTGGTTGAACTCGCTTACGGCCGCGGCCAGTGCGGCCCGATCGAAGTCGGGCCACGCGCAGGACGTGAAATACAATTCCGCATAGGCGCATTCGCGCAGCAGGAAATCGCTCAGCCGCTGCTCGCCGCCCGTGCGAATCAGCAGGTCCACATCGGGCAGCGGCGCGTCACCTTGCGCGATGGCCGCGCGCGCGGAGTAGTCGATGGCCAGGCGCAGCTCCAGCGTCCGACCACCGGACGTAGCCCGCTCCGCCGTAGCGATCGCCGCGCGCAGCCCCGGCGACAGCCGGTCCCGCCGCCCGATTACCTCCAGGCGCACTCCCTCCCGGATGCAGCGCGCCGTCTCATTGCGCAGGTACGCGCGGAACAGCCGCAGGAGCGACTGCACTTCGGGGAGCGGACGCTGCCAGTTGTCGGCCGAGAAGGCGTAAAGCGTTAACGCTTGTATGCCAAAGGACGGTGCGGCCTCGACGACGCGGCGCACGGCCGCCGCGCCCGCGCGGTGCCCGGCGTTGCGCGGCAGGCCGCGCGCCTGCGCCCAGCGACCGTTGCCGTCCATGATGATGGCGGTGTGGCGGGGCGGATGGTGGGACTGCATAGGTGTTGTCTCCTGGTACTGAAAGTACTTTATACCATAAAGCAAACAGCGGGCCGCCGCAAGAGTGGTGGGCGCCAGACAGGGAAGGGGCGGCTGCGGCGCACCCGGAAGGCACGCCGGCCGGATCAGCCCGGGTTCAGGGTACCGCGTCCAGCACGCGGCGCTTGCCGTACGGCTCGACGTCGAACGCCACCGCGCGGCCTTTGCGCGCTTCGATGCCGCGCACGCGCCCGAGGGCGTCGTAGTACTCGATGTAGGGAAAGCCGGTGGCGCCACGCGCGAACGCAAAGGCCGAGACCGCGTCTTTCCAGCGCGTCCAGCTCGCGCTGTCCACCGCGACGTAGGTATAGGGGCGGAAATCTTCGGCGTCTTCCCAGTTCTCCGCGTACCACACCGACACCCCGCGATGCGGATCACCCGCGACGCCCTTCACACCGCGTAACGCCGCCAGCAGCACCGCATCCTGCACGATCGCGGATGTCGCGGCGTGGTCGCGGTGCATGCTCTTCTTCCAGTGCGTGAGCACGAGGTTGGGACGCACGCGTCGAATCACCGTTGCCACCCATCGCCGCGCATTTTCATCGTTGGGGATCTCCGCATCCTGCCAGGGACCGATCTCCAGCTCCGCCCCCAGCGCCCGTGCGACCGTTTCCGCTTCGCTCCGCTTCTGCGCGGCGTACTGCTCGGGAGTCAGGGTCGGATGTCCGCGCTCACCGAGCGTGAGATCGAGGATGACGACGCGCGCACCGCGCGCGCGCTCGGCGGCGAGGAGCGGGCCCATGGTGAGCTCGGCGTCACCCGCATGCGCGCCGATGGCCAGGATGGTGCGCGGCTGCTGCGCGTGGGCCACCTGCATTCCGCCGAACGGCAGAATCGCAAGGCAGAGCCACCGATAAATGTTCTTTTTCATGTATGTCCCGCAATTGGAAGCGGCGTAAGCTTGCGCGGAGATGCAGGCAGAATCAAGGAGATGGGGGATGTGGACGGCGATGGCTTCTGCTTGTCCAGGCCGTATCCTAATCTCCTATTGACGTGTGGCCAAGTACTTTGTACCGTAAAGTGACTTTGGCGATGGGAGAACGCAATGAAAACGCTCGCCCGTATGCGCGGTGCGCTGCTGCTGGCACTGGTCTGGAGTCTGGCATGGGCGCCGCTCGGCGTGCTGGTCGGCATGATCGTGGATGCCGATGGGGCGATGGATGAGCCGTGGATCGCGGTAGGCGCCTATCCGGGCTTTCTTTCCGCCATCCTGTTCGTCGTTTTGCGGGCCCTCATCGATGGCCGGCGCGGGCTCGCCGAGGTTTCGCCTGCCCGCGCGTCGGCGTTAGGCGCGGTCAGCGGTCTCCTGGTGATTCTGTTGCCGTTTAGCGGGCTCATCGGAACGCCGAATACCGAACATGAGTTCTGGCGTTGGCGGTTCGTGATCATTGGTGCCGTGGGTCTGCTGAGCGGGCTCTCCGCGATCGTGTCGGTGCTGGTGGCGCGGACGAAAAGGCGGCGACCCTACCTTCCTTCCGGGCGCGGCCGCGCCTTTGGGAGATGGTGGAGATGTTGACGGCGATTAGGGCGATGGCTTCTGCTTGCCTTACGCCACGCCCCATTCAGTTCACCATCCCTCCATCGCCGTTCATATCCCGTAATCTCCTAAATTGGGGGCATGACGCGGTGCACGGGCGTGGCCTATCCGGCAGGTGGTTCTGTGCGCGCGGGATCGTGCGCCGGCAGCACGTCGGCCGCCCACGGCGCCTGCTTCCACGCGGGTATCGGCGTCCGCACCTCGGGATGGGGCACAAAGGCCGAGCGCTCGACCAGCTGGTATTTGTGGATGTAGCGCGGGCAGTTCGGATAGATGCGCGCGGCCTCCACTTGCACGACGAACTGAGCCTCGGGATAGCGGCTCATCAGCGACTCTTCCTGGGAGATACGCGCGGTGCCGTCCACGCGCATGCGGCGTTGCAGCTCGAAATCAATGAAGAGCATGCCGACGCGGTTCGTCTCTGCGACATTGCCCATGGAGAGGTACATCCCGTTTCCGTCGTAGTTCGGGAAGGCGAGCGTCGTGTCGTCCAGCACGGTGACGAAACCTGGATCGCCACCTTTGTAGGAACAGGTCGGCTGTCCGGCTGCGTCGACCGTTGCCAGGAAGAACATGTCGAGCCGCTCGATGAACTGCCGGTCGTCGGGGGTGAAGTGGTCGTGCACCTTCACTTCCGCCAGCCGGTCGGCCAGGCGGCGCGTATCGAAGACGTCCTGCAGGCTGCGGCTGGCCGGCGAATAGAACATGGACATGGACACCTCGATCTCAGGACGGCTGCGTATTGGATGAGCCCAGAACGTAGATCGTCCAGGGTGAGACGGCGTATTCGGAAACCCAGGCAAAACCATCTTCGGCGGTGCCCAGCGGGCGATGGACGCGCAGCACATCGAGGCCGGCTGCCTCGAACATCTCCAGGTAGTCGGCCTCGTTCCAGAAGATGTCTTCCACGGGACGCCGATCCGGAACATCCAGCATCGTGATGCGGGCCATGCTTCCGGAGGCGACGCTGCGGTTCTCGGGGAAGTCACGCGTGGAGAACGACAGCCATTCATGCACGTAGATTTCGGGAGACGAGACGAGGTTCACGATGCGGCCACGCGGGCGCAGCCGTGCGCGGAACTCGCGGAAGAGGTCGGTGCGCCGACGTCGCCCGGGAATGTTATCGAATGTGAATGCGCACAGCACCAGGTCGAACGTGTGCCCGCCGAGCGTGCTCAGGTCATCGCCGGTGAGCAGCACGTACCGTCCCTCGGGATCGATGCGATGCGCTTCCTTCAGCATCGCCGCCGAAATATCGACGCCCACGACGTCGAATCCGTGGTGCCGGAGGAATCGCGTGGAGCGACCGGCGCCGCAGCCGAAGTCGAGCGCCTGCGTACCGGCGACATGCGTGGCCAGCAGCCCGGGCAGATCGCGGAACGCGAGGTAATAGGTTCCGGGAAATTCGAGGTCGGCATACGCCCGTGCGCGCGCCTCATCTTCATAAACGTTCTGGAATGCTTCACTCATTCGGGTGTCATCTGTCGGTGTTGCGGTTGGTACTGAATCCAGAAATCGGTCCGGACTTCACTCCGCAGCTGTCGAGGCTGCCGGAGCAGAGCTGTTCCAGATCTCCCGTGCAAAGCGCCAGTCGCCGTCCACGTGCTTCCAAAGCTGCATGTAACTGCCGAAATCGAGGAGGGAATCACCTCCCGCAGTCGGCGTGAGGACCCATTCATACGTGCCGAGCTCGACGGCCCAGTCATCACTGACAAACACTTCAGGATGTGAGAGCGTCAGCGAGGCGGTGCGGAAGATCGAGAGGAAGCCGGCATACCATTCACGCATGGCGTCCTTTCCATGCACGGCGCGCTCGCCCGGAGGCATGAGAACGACGTCATCGGCGACATGTGCGAATAACGCCTCGGCGTCATCGTGTCGCAACGCGTCATGAAACGCGCGGGTTGTGGCTTCGAAGGCCGAGCCTTTCATGCTCGCTCCCTGAGGAAAGGTATCCGTGAGATCATCGCGGATCGTTACCTGCCGGATCAGTCGATGCGGTTCTCGATGAATTCGCGAAACCGGCGATTAAAGAGGGTCGCGTTCGATTTCCACCATGCCCGGCCGCCGGGCCGCAACAGCATCGTATCGAGCGAAGCGCGCAGTCCTTCCCACTCCGCGTCATCGAGCAGTTGCATGCGGCTTTGATAATGCATGTTCTCGAAGCGCCGGAACAAAGCGATCATCTGAAAGTGGAACCGGAACCGATCGACATCGTTGCCGGATTCCGCGCTGGCCAACCCCTCGTTGAACAGTCTCGCCAAATCGCCGTCCCGGGCAACGCTTTCGGCGAACCCGGTAGCGAAGCCGATAATGCTCTGGAACGTCGCGGCCCGCAGCGCAGTCGTATTCTGGCGAACTTGCAGCGACAGGTACAGGAGGCTGGCAACGACTCCAGTGGCGGCCAGCAGTTCGGCACCGGCCGCGATCGCTTCCCAATTCATAGGCTGGACCCACTCAATAGCGGTGGATGAGAGTACCTACAGTTGTTGATTTGCAACGCCAGGCGCCACTGGGTTTACCGTTTCAGGAATTTCAGATGAACCACGTTCGGCGCGGCAACCGTTTTGGCGAGCACGAGGCCGTGCAGGCCGGCCACGGTGTCGAACAAACGCTCGCCCGCACCGAGCAGGACCGGCGCCAGGTGGATCTGCATCTCATCCACCACTCCGGCGTTCAGGTACTGCTGCGCGACGTCGGCGCCACCCGCCAGCGCGACGTCTTTCCCGTTTGCTGCCTGCCGCGCCTGCTCGAGCGCACTCTCGATACCGTCCGTGACGAACGTGAAGGAGGTGCCGCCATCGAGGACCAGGGGCGCGCGGCCGACAAGTGGCTGCTCGACCCGCCGCGCGA
>CBJLQC010000053.1:0-9484 GCA_966424955.1 uncultured bacterium
GAATCGCAATACAGCCCTGCAAGCTAACAGCAGACGGCCCGTTCATTCAACCCGGCCAGCGACGGCTCAAGGACGCTCGAGCTGCACCGTGATGTGCGAGATGCCGAAGCGATCGCGCAGGGCGCCGTGGATTTCCTGGAGCACGCGCTGGTTCTGCTCCGGATTCGCGACGACGGCGTGGCCGCTCATGCACACCATGCCGCTGGTCACGGTCCAGACGTGCAGGTCGTGCACCTGATCGACACCGGGGATCTCGCCGATGGCCTGCCGCACGGCCATGAGGTCGATGTGCGCGGGCACCGACTCGAGCAGTACATCGACGGACTCGTGCACGAGTTTCCAGCTGCTGTACAGCACCAGCAGGGCGACCAGCACGGAAATGATCGGATCGGCCAGCACGAAGCCGGTGCTGATGATCAGGAGTGCGGCGAGGATCGCGCCGACGGACCCGATGAGGTCGCCGATGACATGGAGATAGGCGCCGCGCAGGTTGAGGCTGTGCTCGGCCGAGCTGTGCAGCAGGCGGGCGGCTATCACATTGACGATCAGGCCGGCCGCCGCCACCGCGAGCATGAGTGGACCTTCGACCGGCTCGGGTGTGCGGAAGCGCTGGTATGCCTGCCAGAAGATGGCGATGGCAATGACGACGAGGGCCACGCCGTTGATCAGCGCGGCCAGGATTTCCAGGCGCAGATAGCCGTAGGTCTTTTCCGGACGCGCCGGCCGGCGCGAGAACCAGAGCACGAAGAGCGAGAGACCGAGCGCGCCGACGTCGGTCAGCATGTGCGCGGCGTCGGCGATCAGCGCGAGGGAGTTGGCGATCAGGCCGCCCAGCAGCTCGATCACCATGAAAATCGCGGTGATCGACAGCACGAACGTCAAGCGCTTCCTGCCGATCTCGTGCGCATGAGCGTGCGCGTGAGCGTGCGCATGAGTGTGCGGGTGATGGTGCGGGTGGGCATGCGCTTCCGCGGCCAGGCGCACGTCGAGAATGCACTCCGGCCCGACGCAGTCACGGGGATCGCGCTTGCTCACTTGCCGTCCCGCAGCAGAAAGGTGGCGTCTTTCGGTATTCTCCATTCCACAGAGGCATCGAGCGCGAATGATTGTACACGCGCTTGATATTCCGCACCGTCTTCGCGCCGCGCAATCAGGATGACCGGCTCTCCGGCCGGCACGGGCGCCAGGGTGCCTCGGGCGTCCGCGGCCACGCGGCCGATGGTCGTCTCCTGGATCGGCGGTATCGCGGTTCGAAACGCGATCTGCAGCGCGTAACCGGTCTCGTTGACGACCGCAACGCTGGCCAGCGCGGCACGGTGCCGGGCCGCCTCGGCAGGCGCTTCGGGAACCGGGCCACGCGCGGCGCAAGCGGCCGGCATGCCGGCTACGAACATCACCATCAGAATGCGACCGGTCACAACAATCGCTCCAGTAATGCCACTGCTTCGTCGGGCGTGCGTACGTAACTGCCGGCCGCGGTTTGCGCATCGCGCGGCCCAACCAGTACGCCGGCGCCCTTGCCACGCAGGACCATGAAACCGTCCTCATCGGTCCGGTCATCACCGACGAACACGGGCAGCATGGCCGCGCCCCGAACCGACTCGATTTCTTCTATGATGTACAGCAGCGCCTTGCCCTTGTGCCAATCGATGTCGGGGCGGATCTCCACGACGCGCTTTCCCGACGTCAGCCGCAGTCCTGCCGGATCACTCTCGAAGATCCGCCGCACGCAATCGACCACGCGCTGCTGCTCGTGCGGGTCGTCGATCCTGCGGTAGTGCACGCTGAGCGAGAGGTGCTTGTTCTCGAGATATACACCGTGCATCGCGCCCAGCGCCGCTTGCAGTTCGGCGAAACAGCGTTGCACGGCCGGCACCAGCTCGAGCGCGCCCGAAACTGTGTCGTCCAGGTCCGGCCCGTGGATCTCCAGGCCGTGGTTGCCTGCGTAGTAGATGTCCGGGATGCCGATGCGGCGCCGAAGATCGTCCAGGCCACGGCCGCTGATGAGCGCGATTTCCGTGTCGGCGCGGTGCGCCAGCGCTTGCAGGATCGTCCGCGCATGCGGCAGCAATTGCGCCTCGTCCGGGTGCGGTACGATGGGCGCGAGTGTGCCGTCGAAATCCAGCGCGATCAGCATATGGCCGGAGGCCGCGCGCTGTGCCTGCCACTCCGGCAACAATTCGGAGGCGTGGATCAGCATTTTTCCTGGTGTCCGCTATTTTCACCGGTTGTCAATCGGTTGCCGCGCATTCCGGGTCTGTTATTTTTCACCGAGTATGTCTTTCGTCCATCTTCATACGCACAGCGAATATTCTCTGCTCGACGGCGCCAATCGAATCGAGGATCTGGTTCGGCGCAGCCTCGAGCTGGAAATGCCCGGGCTGGCGCTCACCGACCACGGGTGCATGTTCGGCGCCTGGAATTTCCAGCAGCTCGCGCACAAGAACAACCTGAAGCCGATCCTCGGTATGGAGGCGTATGTCGCGCCGGGCGACCGGCGCGTGCGTATCTCACGTAGTCCGGTCAACGGCGGCAGCAACGGCGAGCGCGAGCGCGAGCGGGAACGCAACTATTTCCATCTGGTGGTGCTGGCGCGCGATGCCGTCGGCCTGCGCAATCTGGTTCGCTTGACGTCGATCGGCTACCTCGAAGGCTTCCACTATCGGCCGCGCATCGACCGCGAAGTCCTCGCCAAGTATTCCGAAGGGCTGATCGTCAGCTCGGCGTGCATGGCGGGCGAAGTGGCGACGCACCTGCTCAGCGACAACTGGGCGGCCGCGCGCGAGACCGCGGCGTGGTACGCGGAGACGTTCCAGGACCGGTACTACCTGGAGGTGCAGGCCCATGATTCGCCCGGCCAGAACCAGCTGAACGACAGCATCTTCAAGCTGGCCGACGAACTGGGACTGCCCGTGGTGGCGACCAACGACGCGCATTTTCTGCGCTCGCACGATCACGACGCGCACGACGTCCTGCTCTGCATCGGGCTGGGCAAGGATCGCAGCGATCCGAACCGCATGCATTACGATCGCGGGTTGTACTTCAAGTCCGCGCCGGAGATTGCGGATCGCTTTCCGGGCCGCCCCGATGTATTGGAGAACACCGTCGCCATCGCGGAGAGCGTGCAGGTCGAGTCCCAGAAGCAGTATTACGTGCCCTCCTTCCCGCTGCCGGCGGGTGTGGCCGACGAGCCCACGCATCTGCGCCAGCTCACCTACGACAAAGCGAAGAAACGCTTCGGCGATCCGTTGCCGCAGCAGCTGCAGGAACGGCTCGATTACGAGCTGAGTGTCATGTCCAACCCGAAGGCGGATTATTCGGGTTACATGCTCATCACGCAGGACTTCATCAATTGGGCGAAGGACCACGGGATACCGGTCGGCCCCGGGCGCGGTTCGGCAGCCGGCTCGCTGGTGGCTTATGTGCTCGGCATCACCGATGTGGATCCGCTGCGTTTCGATCTGCTGTTCGAGCGCTTCCTGAATCCCGATCGCGTGTCGATGCCCGATATCGACGTCGATTTCTGCTACGAACGGCGCGGCGAAGTCATCGAGTACGTGCGCGAGAAGTACGGCAAGGACAGCGTCGGCCAGATCATCACGTTCGGCACCATGAAGTCGCGCGCCGTGATCCGCGATGTCGGGCGCGTCCTGGGCTTCGAGCCGGCGGAGACCGACCGGCTGGCCAAGCTGGTCCCCAATGCGCCCAACAACTCGCTGAGCGTGGCCGAGGCGGTCGGCAAAATCGCGGAGCTGAGGACGCTGTACGAGACGGACGAGCGTGTGCGCCAGCTGCTCGATTACGCGCAGGTGCTGGAAGGCTTGTCACGCCATGCCAGTGTGCACGCGGCCGGCGTCGTGATCGCGCCCGGACCGTTGCACGAATACGTGCCGGTTTGCACGCAGCCGACGCGCGGTTCGGGCGCAGCCGACGGCGCCGACGAAAACGTCATCGTCACGCAATGGGACATGACCGCGCTCGAGCAGGCCGGCATGCTCAAGATGGACTTCCTCGGCCTGAAAACGCTGACGGTCATTTACGATGCGGTCGGCTGGGTGAAGCGTCGCTACGGTGCGCTCCGGCATCCGGAGACCGGACAAACCTGGGAGCGCATCGAGGATGTGCCACTGGATGATCCTGCGGTCTACGAGCTACTCGCCCACGGCGGCACGACCGGTGTATTCCAGTTCGAGTCTTCGCTGGCGACCGACAAGCTGCGCGCGATGCGCAGCGACCGCTTCGAGGACCTGGTCGCCACCAACGCGCTGATCCGTCCGGGCCCGCTCGACAGCGGCATGACCGACGTCTACATCCGTCGCAAGCTGGGCAAGGAAAAGGTCCGCTACCCGCACCCGGCACTGCACGACGTGCTGGAATCGACGTATGGTGTCATCACCTACCAGGAGCAGGTGATGCGCATGGCGCAGGTGCTGGCCGGCTTCACGCTGGCCGAAGCGGATGTGCTGCGCAAAGCGGTGGGCAAGAAAGATGAAGCGTTGCTGCGCAAGGAAGTCGGCAAATTCGTCGACCAGGCCATCGCGAGTGGCGTGGATCCGCAAACCGCCAACGACATTGCGGACCAGGTCGTGACGTTCGGCCGCTACGGGTTCAACCGCTCGCACAGCGTGGCGTACGCGCTGCTCAGCTATCAGACGGCGTGGCTGAAGCGGCATTATCCGGCCGAGTATATGGCCGCGCTGCTGTCGTCGGTGGTGGACAAGACGGACGACGTCGTCTACTACATTGCCGACTGCCGCGAGCTGGGACGCTACCTGCCCAGTCTGCCGGGCGGGCTGCAGGTGCTGCCGCCCGACGTCAACGAATCGGAATGGAAGTTCACGCCCGTGGCGCGTGACGAGATCCGCTTCGGCCTGGGCGCGCTCAGGGGCGTGGGTGCGGCCGCGGTCGCCTCGATCCTGGAGGCGCGCCAGGCGAATGGACCCTTTACTTCGCTGTACGACCTGGTCGAGCGCGTCGACCTGCGCGTCGTCGGCAAGCGGGTGCTGGAATCTCTCATCCAGGCCGGCGCGTGCGACAAGTTCGGGCATCGCGCGCAGCTCATGGCCGGGCTCGAGTTCGCGGTCAGCGCCGCGCAAAGCAAGGCGGCCGAACGCGAGGCCGGTCAGTGGAACATGTTCGACATGCCGGAAACCACCGCCGCGCCGGTGCCGCCGCCACCGCTTCCCGAGGTGCCGCGCTGGCCGGAATCCGAGCGGCTGACGCGCGAGAAGGAAGTGCTCGGCTTCTTCATCAGCGGCCATCCGCTGGAGAAGTATCGCGATGAGGTGCGCATCTTCGATCGTGTAAATACTGCATCTTTGAAACAGTTCCGCGACCAGCGCATCGAGTTGCCCTGCGTGGTGACCGCGGTCAGCCGGCAGATCTCGAAGAAGAACGGCGCGGAATGGGGGCGCATCACGGTGGAAGACTTTTTCGGTACGGCCACCGTGCTGGCGTTTGGTGACGTGTGGGAGAACTACGCCGACATTCTCGTGCAGGACGCCGCCGTGCTGATCCGCGGGCAGGTGTCCGGCCGGGAACGCGATGAAGAAGACCCGCCCATCTTCCTGGACAGTGCGGTCCGGCTGGGTGCCCTGCGCACGAGTGGACAGGTGGCGGTCGAGTTGCGACTTTCGAAGGAAGCCACCGACCTTGACATGCTGAGCGCGGCGTCGGAGGCTTTTCGGCGCCATCCGGGCCCGGCGCCCGTGCTGGTGGGCTGGATCACCGGACAGAACGGCGACACCGCCCGCATGCGCTCGAAACAATTTACCGTCGATCTTTCGGAAGACCTGATCGCGGAGCTGCGCGAGCTGTTCGGCGCCGAGCGTATCCGTCTTGTGAGAGTATAAGGAGCGGTCAGGTCACCCTGTCGCCGCGTTATTGAATGAGCACACCGTTCGAGAAGGGCATTACCGACCTCGAGCAGCAAATTGCCTCGCTGCAGAAGCTGGCCGATCAGCATGGTTTGGATGTCCGCAAGGAAGTCCAGGTACTCGAGCACAAGCTGCGGCGCATGAAAGAGGAGTCCTACCGCAATCTGACGCCGATGGAGCGCGTGCAGCTGGCGCGGCACCCCAAGCGTCCGTATACGCGCGACTACATTGCCCTGGCGTTCACGGATTTCGTCGAGCTGCACGGCGACCGGCAGTTCCGCGATGACGAGGCGATTGTCGGTGGCTGGGCCCGGCTGGATGGCCGCACCGTCATGGTGATCGGCCAGCAGAAGGGGCGCGACATGAAGGAGAACCTGCGCTGCAACTTCGGCATGCCGCATCCGGAAGGGTATCGCAAGGCGCTCCGGCTGATGCAGATGGCCGAGAAGTTCGGCCATCCGATCGTCACGCTGATCGACACGCCGGGCGCATATCCCGGGATTGGGGCCGAGGAACGCGGCCAGGCCGAGGCGATCGCGCGCAATCTGCGCGAGATGGCGCGGCTGCGCGTGCCGGTGATTGCCGTCGTCATTGGGGAAGGCGGCAGCGGCGGCGCCCTCGCGCTGGGTGTCGCCGATCGCGTGCTCATGCTCGAGAACTCGGTGTACAGCGTCATCACACCGGAAGGCTGCGCCGCCATTCTCTGGAAGACCGCGGCGGCCAAGGACAAGGCGGCGGATGCCATGAAGATGACGGCCGGCGACCTGCGCGAGCTGGGGGTCATCGACGAAGTGCTGCCCGAGCCGTTCGGCGGCGCGCACGCCGACTGGGAAACCACCGCCGACGTGCTCCGTGAAGCACTGGCGCGCCATCTGTTCGAGCTGAGCGAGCGCGCACCGGAAGACCTGCTGCCGCGCCGCTGGGAGAAGTATCTGGGCATGGGCGAGTTCAGAACGGCATGAAGCGCAACGAATACCAGGCAACGATGACGGCGCGTTTTCCTTTATGAGCCGAATCCTGGAAGTCACGTTCAAGGGCAATCGCCGCGAGTACTACACGGCCGACGCGGACGACGTCGTCATGAGCCAGTACGTGATCGTCGAGGCGGACCGCGGAGAAGACCTGGGCCGGGTCACGGCGGCGGGCGCGGTAGCCGAGCGCAAGTGCTCGGGTTGCGCGACGGGCTGCGCGGCGCCGGTCCCCACTCTGCGGGTGCTGCGCCGGGCGGTGAACGACGAAGTGAAGCGTGCCGTAGAATTGCGCGATGACGAGCCGCGCGTGCGGCGCATCACGCGCGAGAAGGTTTTGCAGTACGGGCTGAAGATGAAAGTGAGCGAAGCGGAGTGGCAGTTCGATCGCAACAAGCTCACGATTTACTTCACGGCGGAGCGGCGCGTCGACTTTCGCGAGCTGGTCCGCGACCTGGCGCGCACGTTCCGCACGCGCATCGAGCTGAAGCAGATCGGCGTGCGCGACGAGGCCGCGCTGCTGGGCGGCGTGGGCCGGTGCGGCCGCGAGCTGTGCTGCTCGACATGGCTGCGCGAGCTGAAGCCGGTCAGCCTGCAGCTGGCCAAGGATCAGCGGTTGTCGCTCAATCCGGCGCAGATCTCGGGTTGCTGCGGGCGCCTCATGTGTTGTCTCACCTACGAGCATGACTCCTACGTGCAGGCGCGCAAGCGCTTCCCGCGCGAGGGCAAGACGCTAATCACGATCAAGGGCCGCGAGAAGGTCATCAGTGTCGATATCTGGCGGGAACGCGTGCTGTTGAAGGATGAGGATGGAAACCGCCGCACGGTCGAGCTCGCTGACCTGAAAAACGAGCTGGCCAAGGCGGATCCGGGCGAACCGGCCAAGCCGAAGCCCGGTCCAATCGATTACGGCTTCTGAGGAGATTATGGGGATTGTTGGGGATGCGGGGATCGAGCGCGGTGCCATTCTTCCCGCCTACACGGTCGTGGCACGTACATGTCCATGAATAGAAGCCACGCGATGGATCGCCATATCTCCAAAAATCCCCACATCTCCCAATGAAGAAACGCTACTACATCACCTGCGCCATCGATTATGCGAATGGACTGCCGCATCTGGGCCATGCCATCGAAAAAATCGGCGGCGACGCCATGGCGCGTTACCATCGCCGCAAGGGTGAGGACGTCTATTTCGTCGTGGGGATGGACGAGCATGGCCTGAAGGTCATGCAGAGCGCGGCAGCGGAGAACATCACGCCGCAGCAATGGGTGGACAACATCGCGGCCAGCTTCCGCAGTACGTGGCAGCAGCTGAACGTCGGCTTCGACGATTTCATCCGCACCACCGAGCCGCGTCATCGTCGCGCGGTCGAGACGATGATCGAGCGCATGTCCAGCACCGGCGATTTCTACAAGGCCAAGTACGAGGGGTACTACTGCGTCGGCTGCGAAGCATTCAAACGACAGGACGAGCTGATCACCATGGCGGGCGTGCACGTGTGCCCGATCCATCCGACGCGGCAGATTGCCTGGAGCGAAGAAGAGAACTGGTTCTTCAAGCTCTCGAGCTATCAGGACCGGCTGCTCAAGCTCATCGATGAGCGCCCCGAGTTCGTGCAGCCGGATGTTCGGCGCAACGAGATCCGCAAAGTCATCGAGGGCGGACTGGACGACATCTCGGTTTCGCGCGCCCGGCTGCCCTGGGGCATCCCGTGGCCGGGCGAGCCCGGCACGAGTGTATACGTCTGGATCGATGCGCTCACCAATTACCTGACCGCGGCCGGCTTCCCGGATGAGCAGTACAAAGATTACTGGCCGGCCGACTGGCACGTGATTGGGAAGGACATCACGCGCTTCCACTGCATTTACTGGCCGGCCATGCTCATGAGCGCGGGTGTCGAGCTGCCGCGCTCGGTCTGGGGCCACGGCTTCATCACCTTCGGCGGCAGCAAGCTCTCCAAGTCGGAGGACGTGCGGGTCGAGCTGGGTGATGCGATCGAACGGCACGGGCCGGACGCGCTGCGCTACTTCCTGCTCAAGGACATTCCTTGGAATGGCGATGGCGAGTTCTCATTCGAACGCTTCGACGAGCGCTATACCGCCGACCTCGCCAACAACTTCGGCAACCTCGCGAACCGCGCGATCTCCATGATCGAGCGCTACCGGGGCGGGGTGGTGCCGGCGGGCAAACCCACGCGGCTGGACGAAGACATCGGGGCGGCCGTCGTGCGCTACCGCGGCGCCATGGATGAGAACTTGTTACATCAGGGCGCCGCAATCGTCATGGAACTCAGTTCACTGGCGAATGGCTTCGTGGAGGAACAAGCCCCGTGGTCGTTGGCCAAGGACCCGCAAGCCGCGGAACGGCTCGACGATGTGCTGGGCGCATTGGCCAGGGTGGTGGCAAGTCTTTGCGTATTGCTCGAACCTTTTACGCCCGGCAAGATGGCCGAATTGGCGCCGCGGCTTGGTCTGGAAGCTGTGCCGTTGCTGGATGATGTGGCCAGTCTTGATCTTGCGGGATTGCGTGTACAGCGCGGCAGCGTGCTGTTCCCCAAGCCCGCTTCTTGACGTAAGTACAGCACCGGCCATAATCTGGCGCGGGTCATTCCAGGCTTCCCCAGTTAAAGCGAAGTAAAT
>CBJLQC010000054.1:0-9360 GCA_966424955.1 uncultured bacterium
CGCTCGATCCGCACACGGAAGACGACTCTTACATCCACGTATTCAACGAATTCGTGCCGCGGCTCGCGGAGGTGTTCGAGCCGGATGTCATCGTGCTGCAGAACGGGTGCGACCAGCACTGGCTGGATCCACTGACGCACTTGCGCTGCACCACGCGCACGATCGAGACCGTAGTCCGGACGGTGTGCGCCCTCGCCGACAAGTATTGCGATGGCCGCATCATCGCCACGGGTGGAGGAGGCTACGCGATCGAGGAGGTCGTGCCGCGGGCCTGGACGCTGGTGTGGTCGGTGCTGCGCGGCGTCGAGCCTGATCCGCTGCTGCATGATCCGCCGGACATGGTGCCGCCCTTACCGGACTCGCATCATGCCGAAATGAATGACAAAACCATGCGGGCGGTGCGCAGTCGCGTGCTGCCGTTGCTGACGGGTTGGGGATTGGCGTTTTGACGACGACGACACAGCTGCCGCTGGTCCTGTTCGATAAGCAGGGTGAGCCGTTCACCGTGCGCAAGATGGAGCCGGTCGACCGCGTCGCGCTGAGTGACATGTACATGGACTTTCGCCCCAAGCGCGCAGCGCAGGGGTTGCCACCGGAAAACGAATACGGGCTCCGGCGCTGGCTCGACCACATCCTGAAGGGCGGCGAGCACCTGCTGGTCGAAGTGGATGACGTGGTGCTCGGCCACCTCATGCTCATCCCGATGGAAGATGGGGGCTCCATCGAGCTGGCCATCTACCTGCACCAGTCGATCCGCGGCCGCGGCATCGGCACGGCGATGAACAAGGTGGCCGTCAATCTGGCGCGTTTGGCCGGCTACCAGCGGGTTTGGCTATCGGTGGAAATCACGAACATGCCCGCCATCCGCTCCTACCAGAAGGCGGGCTTCAAACGCATCCCATCCAGGCTGTTGGCGCACGAAATCGAGATGGAGGTAAGCCTCTAGCTCCGTGCGATGGCGCTACTGGTCGCGAGCAGGGTAGCCGGATACACGCGCTTCTGCTGCCTTCATCGCAGAGGAGGCCGCGCCCCAAACGTGCCGGGCTTACGACCTGCCCATCGTAGATCCGGACATAGGGATTTGTAATTCAAAATCGTCAAAGTGCTGGCTGACGCGGACGTTCTCGTCAGCCAGATGCGTTGACCTGCGGCCTCCTCTGCGATGAAAGAAGCAAAAGCGCGGGGATCTCGTTACCCTGCTCGAGAGCAGATAGACCCTGGAAAAGCCCCTCTCAGATCGTCACTCGATACAGCAGCGCGAAGTTTCTGCCCGGCTGCGCCATCAGATCCTTGATCCGCGACAGGTGATTGCGGTACTCGGTGTCGAATACGTTGTCGACGCGAACCGTGATGGAGTGATGCCGGCCGCCCACCAGCAGCTGCACGCCTGCATCCAGGTTCAGGAGAGCATATCCCGCGGTGCGTGTCTCGAAGTCACCGAGGTGCGTGGCGTCCGCGGCCCATTTCACTTCCGCGCCGGCCGAGCGACGCTCCGTGGTGTAGCGCAGCGCCGCGCGCCCATTGAGCGGCGGGATCAGCGGCGGATGCGCGGATGCCGGCACGAACACCGTGTCGGTGGCGGTGATCATGGGGATCGGATCGCGATCAGAGGTGAAGCGGGCTTCCACATACGAAGCTCCCGCCTCGGCCTGCCAGGGTCCCCCCAGCTGCACGCTGAGCGTGGCTTCGCCGCCGACGAAGCGCGCGTCCTCGTTGGTGTATTGGAAGCGCGGCTTGTCGCCTTCCGTGCCCAGCTCGGCGCGTCCGCGGCTGGATGGGAAGATGTAATTGTCGAGTAGCATGACGAAGACAGCGGCCTCGTAGCGCACGCGCTCGCCACTGCGCCGCAGGAACACGTCGGCGCCCAGTCCGGTTTCCTGGTCGATGAGCGGATCGCCGACGTCGTAGGAATTGGCGGCCAGGTGCGGACCGTTCGAATACAGCTCATTGAAGTCGGGCGTGCGATAGGCGCGGCTGACGTTCAATCCCAGGCGCGTGATGTCCGTGATCTCATGCAACACGCCCAGGCTGCCCGAGAAAGAGCCGAATGTGCGCGGACCGGTCGGCACCATCTGGCCGCCGATAAAAACGAAGCTCGCTTCCTGCGGCTCGTAGCGCGCCCAGTCGTAACGAACACCGGCCTGGAAGCGCGTGCGGCCACTCCCGAACTCCGAGATCGCGTAGCCGGCCAGCGTGTAGTCGCGGGTGGCCGGCGTGCTCAGCTCACCACCGGTATCGATGTCGCGGTATTGCCCGCGCACGCCGAACGTCGCCGTGACGTCCGAGTCCTTCGGCTCCAGTCGCGCCGAGGCTTCCGCGGAGGTCGTGAACTGGTCGAAGATGGTGCCGACCGCGCCGTCGCCTTCGTATTCGGTGTGATGATAATCCGTGGCGGTAGCAGTCAGCTTGATGGATGACAGCGCGCCGTTCTCGCGATGGAATTCCGTTTCGCCGCGCAATGTATGCCGCCGCATGTCGATGGTGACGCCGCCGGCATGCGCCGCGTGCTCGTCCGGCGTCTCGCCGGCGTGCTCCTCTTCCTCACCCGGTATGCCGTATTCGTTCGTGTAAAACCGGTACGATGCGCCGCCGTGTCCCCAGGCGCCGCCGCCGCCCACGCCGAACGCCGCGTTGTAGGAGTTCAGGTCGGTATTCTCCAGCGTGCCCACCGGCGTGGTGAGATCGCCGGCAATGCGGCCGCTGCCTTCGAAGCGCGCGGCCAAACCCTTGATGCGCGTCGTGAGCGACCCGCCCGCGGCCACGCCGGGCTGCGCGGATGCGGCTTCGAGGGTGAGCTGTCCGAGCGGGTGTTCCGGAAGCGACTCGGGAATATCGTGCTTCACGACATTGACGACGCCGCCCATTGCGCTGCTTCCGTACAGTAGCGACATGGGGCCGCGCACGACCTCGATCTGTGAAGCGGTGAGCGGCTCGATGGTCGTCGCGTGATCGCCCGATGTCGCTGACATGTCGCCGGTGCGCTGGCCGTCCTCGAGCATGAGGATGCGATCGCCGCCCAGGCCGCGGATGATGGGACGCGCGGTGGCGGGGCCGACCGAGCTGACAGAAATGCCGGGTTGCGCTTCCACGGTCGCCGCGACCGTGCTCTGTACGTTGCGCTCGAGTTGCCGCCCAGTCAGCGCGGCGTTCGAGCTGAGTAGTTCATCGGCGCTCCGTCGCGTGAGCGTTCCGGTAACGAGAAGTGGCGCGACTTCGATCGCGGATGGGCGAAGCGTGAAACGAAGAATGATCTGTTGCCCGGCGTGCACCTGGGTTTGCTGCGAGACCGCGACGTACCCGAGCCGCTCGATGCGCACCGTCTGCCGGCCGGCTGGCACACGCTCGAAATGGAACTTGCCGTCCTGGTGCGACAGCTCTTCCTGATGCGCACCCACCAGCAGCACACGGGCAGCCGCGACCGGCGAGCCGGTCACGGAGTCCACGACCGTCCCGTAAATGCTGCCCGTCGTTTGCGCGGACAGCGCAGCCGGCAACGAGCACAGAAGCAGGAATAGTAAAGTTCGCAAAGCAGCAGTCAGACCCGCAAACCGCTGCCAATGTTCCGGACGTGGTCATGCCGGACTGGATCGGGTGGCGAGCCTGCTACGGCGATTGAATTAGCGGAGAGACAATGGCGCGCCAACCACGGCGCGAATGGCTAGTGCGCGACGAGCGGGCTCGCCAATTGATGTACCAGCTCAGTCAGACGATGCACATCGAGGGGCTTGGCCAGCGACACACTCACTCCCTGCCGTGCTGCGTCTTCGGCGAAATGCGGAACCGTGCGTGACGTCAGATTGATGATCGGAACCGCATGCGTCTGCGGCTGCGCGCGCAGCCATCCGGCCAGCGTAGTGCCCGGCTCGACCAGGATGGGGTGGTTCATGATCACCAGTGACAGCTCCTCAGTGGCCGCCGTCATCGCTTCCCTCGCAGTAGCAGCGTCCACGATGCGGTAGCCCTCCCGCTCCAGGAGCGCGCGGAGGATGATCCGCGTATCGACGTCCTCGTCGGCGACGAGAATGGTTCGGGGCGGCATTGCGGCCTCGTAAGAAAAAAGGTGATCCATGTTACTTCTGGACCAGAGGGAATTGCTTGGGGAAACACTTAAAGCTACCGCTGGCAGCCCGCCAAAGCAACGCTTTCGTGGTACGGACTGGAGCCGCGCCCGTTCTGCTAAGTAAAGTTGCTACAAATTGTTACGGATTCGGTTGGCTTACGGTGCGGGGCGCTAAAAAAGGGAGGCAGCGCTCAACGCTCCCTCCCTTTCCCATTGCCTAGAAGATGAAGACCGGGGTGTTCGGCTCCACCATCGAGTAGAGCCGCTCCAGGTCCTCGTTGCGCATTCGGACGCAGCCGTGGCTGGCCGGCAATCCGATCGAGTCCTCGTTGTACACGTGCGTGCCGTGAATGAGGTAGCCGTCACCCATGTCCAGCTTGTAAGGCCCGAGCGCGTCCGGGACCCGGCGTTGCGGCGTGTCGAGCGGCGGCACGAACAGCTTGCCATCGAAGATGATTTCGATACCGGGGGTGAACGGCCAGAAATTGCCGAATTTGTTGACCCGGCCAACCTCGCCGTCACGTATCTCGATCCACGTACCGTCCTTGATCGGGTATACTTCACCCGTTTTGACGTGGACAGCCTGCAGCCCGCGGTGCGCGGCCTTCTCGTAGTAATGCCAGGCCGGGACCGTCCAGATCGGGTTTTCTTCCTTTTTCAACACGCGCCGCCGGCCGCGCGGCGTGGAGAAATTCCACTTCCGGCCGTTGTACTCGAAATCAGTGCCGACACCGACCGCGATCGGCGCGCTGAGCAGTGTGTCCTTGCCCTCGACGAACCACAGCCACCGGTTCTCGGTGGACACCAGGATCTTGGCACCGGTGTAGCGCTTGGCAGCGCGATAAACCCTTATGCCCTCACTATCTGCGGGCACGGTGAGAGGAGCGGCCTTCACCAAACCACGCGGGTAGGTGGTCGCTTCGGTCGTTGTGCCGACTTCCTGCACGCCGAAAACGGAAGCCGCAGGTGCCGGCACCATCGTCGCGCGCGCGTGCTGTGCCTGTGGCGTCTGCGCGAAAAAGCCGCAGGCTCCGGACAGGAGTACTCCGATCACAGTCAAGCCGCGCTGCCGCCATCTGATATCGTTAAACATGCTCCCCTTTTACTTCAGGCTGAGCCAGAGTCCGCATGAATGGTAACACCATTTATTGCAGACATGGTGCCACCCGCCGTATCCAATACCCGGCGGATCGTCTCTCCGATCTTGTTGTTAGGAGTGGACGCACCCGCTGTCAATCCCAGCGAAAGGTGCCCGGGGGGGAGCCAGTCACGGGTCTCGACCTCGGGTGCGTCCGGTTGCAGCTCGGGCTTGTGCCGAATCGTGCCGTTGGAGACGTCGATGCACGATGCGTCGGCAATGTGGTAAGTCGTCGTATACTCGCGGCACAGGTGCGCGAGGTGATTGGTATTCGATGAGTTGTAGCCGCCCACCACGATCATGATGTCGGGCGGGTCCTGCATGATCTTGAGCACGGCGTCCTGACGCTCCTGCGTGGCCGAGCAGATGGTGTCGAACGAGCGGAAGTGTTCCGCCAACTGCGCGTCGCCGTAGCGCGCGCGCATGCTGCGACCAATCTGAGCGGCGATCGCGAGTGATTCGGACGCCAGCATAGTCGTCTGATTCGCGACGCCCACGCGCACCAGGTCCTGGTCCGGATCGAAGTCGGCCGATGCCTTGTCCGCGAAATGCTGCTTGAAGGCGTCGCGGGAAAGAGCGTCGCGATTCTGCTCGATGTAATCGCAGACCAGCTGCGCCTCGGCGTGATCGCGGACCACCAGGTATTTCCCGTTCTGTGCGGTATTCACCTGCGACGCCGTCGCGCGCGTCTCCTCGTGGAAGTACTTCCCGTGGATCACCGCGGTGAAGCCGTCCCGCGCATAGGATTCGACCCGCTTCCACACGTTCAGCACGGACCCACACGTCGTGTCGACCAGGATGCAGCCGAGCGTTTGCAGCCGCGCGAAATCCTGGAGCGTGACGCCGAAGGCCGGCAGAATGACGACGTCGTCGGGCGAGATCATGCTGAAGTCGAAAACGCCATCAGACGGATAAAGAAACGTCACGCCGGCATCCTGCAGACGCTGGTTGACGTGCGGATTGTGAATGATCTCGCCAACCAGGAAGATGCGGCGATCCGGAAACTTCACCGTCGTCTGGTAAGCATAATCCACCGCCCGGTCCACGCCGTAGCAGAACCCGAAGTCCTCCGCCAGGCGAATCGTGATGTCATCGAAAGTGGCGATATAGCCTTTCGCCCGGATGTCCTCGACCAGCTGGCTATGATATTCGGCGGCCAGGAGCGGCTCGATGTCCTTTTTTAGCCCAAAGCCGCGGCGGAAGTAGGTCTGCTCCATGACTCCATTGTACCCCCATTGGCGGGGTAGATCCACCTTGGAGTCGCCGGGCGCTCCGTACCGTCTAGCGTGTACTGGACACAGGAATGTCGAGCGTGAAGCGAGAGCCTTTACCGGGCGTGCTCTCCACCGTGAGGGTGCCACCCAGCAGGGTAGCGAAGCGACGGCTGACGGCCAGACCCAATCCAGTGCCGCCGGCGCGCCGGGTCATGGACGGTTCCAGCTGCCGGAACGGCTCGAAGATCCGCTCGAGATCGTCCGACTCGATGCCGACGCCGGTGTCTTCGACGGTGACCCGGCAGGCTCCGCCGGTGCCGGCGGTGGCGTGCACGCGCACGCTGCCCTGATCGGTGAACTTGATGGCGTTGCCCACCAGGTTGATCACGATCTGACGCAGCTTGGCGCGGTCGGTCTGCAGCGGAGCGTCCTCGGCGATCTCGGCCTCCAGCACCAGCTCCTTGCGTTCGGCGTGGGGGCGCACGACGAGGAGTGCTTCGCTGATCACCTCGCTCAGGCGGAAGATGTCGGCATGTACCTCATCGCGGCCTGCCTCGGTGCGCGCATAGGCCAGGATGTCCTCGATGATCGTCAGCAGCTGCGACGCGCTAGCCACGATGCGCTCGAGATGCGCGCGCTGCGTTTCATTCATCTCGCCGGCCACGCCGGTGGCGAGCAGCTCGGTGTAGCCGAAGATGGCGGTCAAGGGCGTGCGCAGCTCGTGACTCATGATGGCGAGGAAATCGGCCTTCGTGCGGTTGGCTTCCTGCGCCTCGCGGAAGAGGTGCGCATTGGTCAGCGCGAGGCCGGCGCGCGTGGCAAAGGATTCGGCGAACTCGAGGTCCTGGTCATCGAACCGGCGCCGGTGGCTGGAGCGCGCCAGCGTGATCGTACCCAGCACCGCGTCACGGGCCTTGATGGGCACGATGAGGACGGAGCCCTGGTCGAGGTCGCGAAGCAGATCGAGGTGCTCGTCGGAACGCGCGAATTTGCGCAGCAGCTCATCCGCTACCTGCGGGAAGATCTGAGGCAAGCCGGTGCGCGCCACGTGATAAAGAGGGCTGGTTTCGGGATTGGGGGGAAAGCGCTGCTCGAGCTGCTCGGCCGTCCGCAGCTTGCGCGGGTCGGTGTGCGCGATCTCCACGCGCTGCAGCGAGCCGTCCTCACGCAGCAGTCGAACGTCGGCCCAGTTCGCGATCGAGGGGACGGCGACGTGCACGGCCATGCGCAGCATGTCCTCGGCGTTGAGCGACGAAGCCAGCATCCGTCCGGCTTCGGCCAGGAACTTCTGGCGTTCGGCATGGAGCTCGGCTTCCTCGGTACGCGCTTCCAGCTCGGAGATCGTCGCTTCCAGCTCGGCGGCAGTTTCCTCCAGCTGCGAGGTGGCCTCTTCCAGCGCGCGCTGCCTCTCCATCCGCTCGGTGATGTCATGCCAGATGTTCACGACCAGGCGAATCGAGCCATCTTCGTTGCGGACCGCCGTCGCCTTCAGGACCGACCAGCGTTGCTCGCCGGTCGCCCGCGTGCGGAACTGGATGACCCGCTCGCCGGCCGGCTGGCCGGCGAGCACGGCACGTCCCGGCAGGTGCTCGAGGGGAAAGGGCGCGCCGTCCTCATCGAACATTTCGAAGCGTTGCAGGACTTCCAGGGTCGGGAGGGCGATGAGGTCAGCAGGCGAGTCGAAGCCGATGATGCGCGCCGCCGCGGGGTTGGCGTAGACGAGTCGGCCGGTGGTGTCCTGAATAGTTATACCATCACCTACGGCGTCCAGCAGCGTAATGGCGCCGGCCGAGATCAGTGCTTCCATGAGCGCGAGTTTACAGGTGCATAGCAGGATGGGCAACGCTCTGGCAGGCGCTGGCGGCGGTCTCTATCTTGGCGGCCTAACAAAAGTCTGGAGCAAATCTTGGAGCCTGCCTCGTTCGATTTTCTCAAGCGTCTCCTGAGCACACCCGGTCCCAGCGGTTTCGAAGCCGCCGTCGCCAGGATCTGGCGTGAAGAAGCGACCGCGTTTGCCGACCACGTCGAAGGCGACGTCAGCGGCAATTCCATTGCCGTGCTGGAAGGCAGTGGTGGTCCGCGCGTGATGCTGGCCGGCCACATCGATGAGATCGGCGTGATGGTCACGCACATCGATGATGATGGATTCATCTATTTCGACGGCATTGGTGGCTGGGATCCGCAGGTGCTGGTCGGCCAGCGCATCAGGCTGCTGACCCGCGGCGGGCATGTGCTTGGTGTGATCGGCAAGAAGCCAGTGCACCTCATGCGCGGCGAGGAGCGTGACAAGGTTTCCAAGGTGCACGATCTCTGGATGGACATCGGCATTCGCGGCCGCGATGGCGTGAAGGAGCGGGGCGTGCGGGTCGGTGATCCGGGTGTGATCGATGCGCCGCTGATCGATTTTGGCAATGGCGTGATTGCCAGCCGCGCGATTGACAATCGCATCGGCGCGTTCGTCGTGCTCGAGGCGCTGCGCCTGCTGTCGGAGCAGCCGTCGACGGCGCGCGTAGCGGCCGTGGCCACGGTGCAGGAGGAAATCGGTTTCTACACCGGTGGCGGCGCGGCGACGAGCGCGTTCCAGATCGAGCCGGACGTCGCGATCGTCGTCGACGTGACGTTCGCCGCGGATGCGCCGGGCGTCGAGAAGAAAGAGGTCGGCGATCACAAGCTGGGCGGCGGGCCCGTGCTGACGCGCGGTTCCGCATCGCATCCGCTGGTGTTCGAGCGGGTGGCGGCGGTCGCGGAGCGCGAGAACATTCCGTTCACGATCACGGCGGCACCGAAGTACACGTCCACGGACGCGGACGGCATTTTCCTGTCGCGCAAGGGCGTGGCGACCGTGGTCCTCTCGGTGCCCAATCGCTACATGCACTCGCCGAATGAAATGGTCGATACCCGCGACCTGCAAGCGGCCGCCTCGCTGATCGCGCATTTCTGTCGCGACC
>CBJLQC010000055.1:0-9326 GCA_966424955.1 uncultured bacterium
CGAAACAACCTACTTCCTCTCGAAGACCACCTCTCCCCCGACGATCGTATAATCCACAAGAGCATCGCGAATCCGCACCGGATCGATCTCCAGGATGTTCTCCGATAGCAGCACCATGTCCGCCAGCTTGCCCGGCTCCAGCGTGCCGATCTCCTTTTCCATGAACGAGCCCGTGGCATTGGTTCGCGTGTAGGCGCGCAACGCTTCCTCGACGCTGATCTTTTCCTTCGGCACCCAGCCGTTCGGGTGGGCATCGTCGAGCGTGCGCCGCGTGACGGCTGCATAGATGCCGAGCAGCGGCTCGATGGGCGCAACCGTCCAGTCACTCCCGAACATCAAAGGCGCCTGCGCATCGAGCAGCGAGCGGAACGCGTACGTCGTCTTGATGCGCTCCGGACCGATGCGCTTCTCGGCCCAGCGCCCATCATCGATAGCATGGTACGGCTGCATCGACGGGTAAACACCAAGGCGCGCAAAGCGCGCGATGGCGTCGCGGGTAAGGTGCTGCGCGTGCTCGATGCGGAATCGCCGGTCGCGCGCTCCGTTCATGGCGACGACCTGCTCGTATACGTCCAGCAGCCAGTCATTGGCGTGGTCGCCGATCGCGTGGACGACCACCTGCAATCCCGCGCTGTCCGCGGCCATGATCCACTCGCGCAGGCGGGCGGTGTCGGTCACCATCAATCCGCTCGTTTTCGGCTCATCGACGTACGGCTGGTAGAACCAGGCGGTCGTCGAGCCGAGCGAGCCGTCCACGAATCCCTTGAGCCCGCCCCACTTCAGCTGAGCGTCGCCCCTGCCTTCCCGGGCGACGTAGTCGCGCAGCCGCCGCCATGAATCGAGCGGCACGTGCTCGTAGATGCGGATGCGCAGCGAGTCGGCCGCGTGTGCTCGCCGCATGGCTTCCAGGTCCGCCCAGCTGCCCATGTCATTCACCATGGTCACGCCGCGCTCGAGCGCGTGCTGCTGCGCGGTGCGCAGCGCTTCCGCACGCTCTTCCGCAGTGGGTGCCGGGACGTGGCGGAAGACCAGCGACATGGCTTCGTCCTTGAGGACCCCGGTCGGCTCACCCGTGCGCGCATCCCGCACGATCGTGCCGCCGGGCGGGTCCGGCGTGTCGCGCGTAATGCCGGCCAGCCGCAACGCGCGCGTGTTGGCAATCACCATGTGGCCGTCCAGCCGGCTGACCGCGACGGGATGGTTGGGCGTGACCGAATCGATCCATTCGCGACGCGGGAGCGGCGCGCCCGGCCACGCTTCGTGGTCCCAGTTGCCCTCGGTGATCCACCGTCCGGCGGGCAGCTTGCGGGCGTGGTCGCCCAGCAGCCGGGTGAATTCGCGCGGCGTACGCGCGGGCCGCAGGTCCACACTCGCGAGGGCAAAACCACCACCCACGAAATGCGTGTGGTCATCAATGAAGCCGGGCACCAGCAAGCGGCCTCGCGCATCGATCTGCCGGGTGGCCTCGCCCCGGAGGCGCAGCACCTCGGCATTGCTGCCGACGTGCACGATGCGGCCGTCCCGCACGGCCACAGCTTCCGCGCGCGGCGCGCTATCCACACCGGTCCAGACCGCCGCATTAGTCACGATCAGATCTACCGGCTGCGGCGTCACCGCACAGCCCGCCAGGGCCAGCGCCGCGAGCATGATTCTCCAGTTCATGGAGTCCTTGGAGGGTTGTTGTGGAGTTCCTGTCCTGCTGCTCTCGAGCTGCGTAACCGAATCCCGGCGCTTCTGCTGCCATCGCAGAGGAGGTCGAAAACCCGACGCTTCGGGCTTACGAGCTGCTCATCACCGATCCGGGCGTGATGATTTGTAATTTAGAACGTCAATATGCTGGCTTTACCGAAGCGTTCTCGCCAGCCATGTACGTCGGCCGGCGGCCTCCTCTGCGATGAAAGGCAGCAGAAGCGCCTGGAACCCGGCTACACTGCTCGAGACCCTCAAGCCGGCAACTTCGACATTCGAGCCGCGTAGCGCAGCGTGCGCCATCCACTCAAAAGGCGGGGTGGCTCGACGGCCGCGCCCCAGCCGCCGTCATCATGCTGCGCCAGGGCGAGCATCTCCGCGGTTCGTGCGATCGCGGCGTCGAACACGGGTGAGCCGTAGCCGCGATTGACCGCGAGCAGAAAGACCTCGGCGGCCAGGAAGGCATCCGCGTCCGGCCAGCTGCCATCCGCCCGCTGCGTGCCCGCCAGCCGGGTGAGCGCCCCGTGCAGCACGATGATGAAGTGCGGCCGCCGCGGTGCCGACGTCAGCGCGGCCAGCACCATGATCAGCGTCGGGAGCGCGACCGCCATGCCCTTCGGGCGCAGCGCGCGTTGCGCAATACGGGAAAGCGCGTCGAGGTGACTCAGGTCGTCGGTCGAACAGCGGCTCCAGCGCCGCACCGCATGCAGCGCCAGTGAGGACAGGCCGAGCCGCGCGTCGCGGTCGGTCGCGAACACGAGTCCGCTGGACAGCCGCGTATTCGCGAAGTCCCGGGATGGCGGTCCGGGCGAGAAGAAACCGCCTGCGAAATGCTCGCACAGAGCGGCCGCGTGACGTTCCGGGTCGCAACCTTCCGTGAAACGGCCGGGCGCTCTGCGGCGCTTACGCAGCCATTGCTCTGCCCGCGCAACAGGCGTCGCGAATCGGGAGGGTACGTTCAGATCGTCCAGCAACAGCAGCGCCTCCGACGTAACCGCCAGGCTGCCGCCCCAGCTGCCATCGGCCGACTGATGCGACAACAGCTCGTCACCTACCGCGCCGATGATCTCGTCGTCGTCCTCGGTTGCGCCTTCGAGCTCCCGACGCGCGATAAACGATTCCAAGACTTGCAACTGGAAGAGGTAATCCTGCGCGCGGTTGAGTGCAGTCTCGATCAAGCTATTGCCGTTCGTCCTGCGAGAAATTCGCAAAATACGTCATGCAGAGAGGCCGTCACGCGTTGTTAAGATGACACACAACACGTACTTGCGGAACGGGCACAGCCAATGCGTAAGAAACTCGCCGACCCAACCAAACGCGGGTCGATGTTCCGCGGTCCAAACGGATTGGAGGTTCCTATTCGCACGTTGAGTGTCAGCCTTCTGGCCGTTGCAGCTATCGCGGCCAGCCTCGTGCTCAGCCGTAACGAGGTCAACTCGGCAGCGGATAGCACCCCCGCCGGCGAGAACTCGCCCGGTTCACCTTCGCTCGACAAGATCCGGGCGGCGGGACTGTAACGGCCGTACTGCGCAACGCATACTGCGCAACGATTACCACGCGACGATCAAGGCGCAACGCACAGAGCGCCCGGATCGAGGCGTAGAAACGGCGCCGTGAGGGGTAGTCATCCCGCCTCACGGCGCTTTTTCTACGCCTCCGCGCGCCATATTCGTCCGAGTTATTCGTTGCGAAGTTTGTCCGTCACGACGAGTGGTCGTGCACGATCCGCCAGCCCTCCGGCCGACGTTCCCAGATGAGACTGTACCGGCAATAGGTCTTGGAGTTGTCCGCGGGATTGGTCAGGATGCAGCGGCCGCGCATGAGCGCGTGGTTCGGGCCGAGCATGCGGGTGACCAGCTCGTCGAAGGCCAGCTGATCGCGAGGCCGGCCATCGCGGAAATACGTACGCTGATAGCGGGCACGGATCGAGTCGAGCCCCAGTGTGGGCGGGTTGCCCATGAACGTGGTCTGGGGATCGTCGGCGTAGGTGACCAGGAAGCCGGTGAGGTCGCCGCGGTTCCAGGCGTCCGCGGACTCCTGCATGAGCTGCACGAGGTGCCGGGGAACGTCAGTGGTGTCGGAGGACTGGTTGGGCGTGCTGGCGCAGGCGCTCAGCAGGACGCCGAGCAGCAATGCGTCAAGTCGCGAAATGCGCGCGGTTCTTTTCAATGTAGCTGGTCCACTCCGAGGGTACGTCGGTATCGGGAAAAATCGCGGTGACGGGGCATTCCGGCTCACAGGCGCCGCAATCGATGCACTCATCCGGGTGAATGTAGTACTGATCCTGTCCCTCATATATGCAATCCACAGGACACACTTCCACGCAGCTGGCGTCCTTGGTACCAATGCACGGCTCGGCGATAACGTAAGGCATTAATCCAACCAGTCAGGGTTCTTCGGTAAGCGCAATACTGCAAAGGGCATGCGGACCTCGCAAGGGAGCGCGGCTCAGCGCAGACGCTGCTCGAACGCACCCGCCCAGCGTTCCAGCCGGCGGTGCAGCTCGGGGTGCACGCGGCCCGCCAGGGGCAGATAAATGTCGATGGTCTGGCGGAAATAGTCACGCCAAACGGCCCGCTCGCGCATGTGCAGGTGACGCGCGTGGTCCAGGCGTTCCGCGGTTGCGATCAGGGCGACCTCGTCGGGTGCCGTCACGAGCTTCTCCGTCAGCATTTCAGCGTCGGCCAGCGGATCGGGGACGGCCGCCTGGAGGGCCGCCACCTCGAGCCCGAGCGAGTCGGCAATCTCGGTGTGCGCGACGCGTAGCGCGGCATCGTACGTTTCGGTGACCTCGGCCGCCGCCAGCACGCGGGCGTCCGTGCACTGCACGTTTTCAATGAGAATCAACGCGGTGCGCGCGGGGTGCAGCATATCGTGGTGAAAGAGATCGGAAAGTAGTTCCAGTCGTGGGCGCAACGCGAGGCGGTAGGCGCGCAGGACGCTTGTGACATCGCGCACGCCCGCGCGCGCCCCGTACACACCCAGCTTCTCGGCCATGGTTTCAATCCGGTTGGCCTGGCTCACTTCGTTTCAGCCCGCCGATACCGCTCGATCAGGGCTGCCACTTCGGCTCGGGCACGCCGGCGCGTGCATTCTCCGCGCGCGCCCACACGAACAGCAGATCGGAAAGGCGGTTCAGAAAGGTCAGGATCTCCGGCGCGACGGTGTCCTGCGCGGCCAGGCCAACGACGGCGCGCTCGGCGCGCCGGCAGACCGCCCGCGCCACGTGCAGCGCGGCGGCACCGCCGGATCCGCCCGGCAGAATAAACGATTTGAGCGGTGGCACCGTGGCCTCCGCGGCATCGATCCAGTTTTCCATTTCAGCCACACGCACCGATGGCAGCGCGGGCAGCTGCGCTTGCGTGCGCGCGCCCGGTGGCGTAGCCAGGTGCGCGCCGATCGCGAAGAGGTCGGCCTGCAGGAGAGTAAGACGCTCGACCAGCGCGTCATCGGACGTTTGCGTGATCGTCCAGCCGAGCACGGCGTTGAGCTCGTCCACTTCGCCATAGGCGGCTACCCGATGGTCGGCCTTGGACACGCGGCCGCCGCCGAACAAACCGGTGGAGCCGGCATCGCCGGTGCGCGTGTAAATGCGTCTGGTCATGGCAAAGCCGTGGCCGGCTCGATCAGCTCGAGGCGGCACGCGTCGGCGTCGAGGAGTGCGCGCACGCCCAGCGGCAGCGTCCAGTTGTGCTCGATATGACCGATCGGAAAATTGACGACCGCGGGCACCGCGTACTTGTCGGCAACCGCGGCGAGCACTTGCTCCATTTCTTCATCCGTGCCGTCATCGGGAATTTCGGTAAAGCGTCCGAACGCGAAGCCCCGCACGCCCTGCAATGCGCCGCTCAGCTCCAGCTGCATCAAGCAGCGATCGACACGATAGGCGGGCTCGCCGACATCCTCGATAAAGACAATGCGATCGTGCGCATCCATCTGCGCGGGTGTGCCGCACGTCGCGGCCAGCAATGAAAGGGTACCGCCGATCAGCAGACCTTCAGCGCGCCCTCTACGCAGCGTGCGGGGCGGCACATCGGTGGCGCGCGTGGGCAGTGCGCCGGGCGCCTGTCCCTGGAACAGCACCTGCACGAATGCTTGCTCGGTTTCGAGCGGGAAGTCCGCGCCCGGGTGCGGCGCGTGAAATGAAACCAGCCCGCGGCTTGCCAGCATCAGGTGCATGTACGTGTTGTCACTGAACCCGATATAGGGCCGGCGCGCAGCCGCGATGGCGTCGAAATCGAGGAAATCGTGGAGCCTCATCGTGCCATATCCGCCGCGCAGCGCCCACACCGCATCGATATCGGGCGCGGTGAAGGCCCACATGACATCGGCGGGGCGTGCCGCGTCATCGCCGGCCAGGTAGCCCGTGCGCAGCTGCGCGTTGGCGCCAACCGCGGCACTCAGCCCGAGCGACCGGCAGCGCTCGAGCGAGGCGGCGACCCGCTCTTCCGTGACGGGACCGGCTGGGGCAACGAGCGCGACGCGAGAGCCCGCGTGCAGGATGGCCGGGCGCTTGAAGTTGAACTCGGTCACGCCGACAGTATATTGCGGCGGCAGAGGGTGCGCACCCGCGCAGCCAGCGGCCCGGAGGAGGCAGTGGAGCACAGCGAAGCGGTCGCCCAGGAAGCCAACCGGCTCTACTGGCAGACGGAAAGCTCGGTCGCCGACATTGCCGAGCAGCTCAGCGTCTCGCGTCGCGCGCTCTACGAGCTGGTGCAGCCGGCATCGGCGGGCACGGTGTGCAGTGTATGTGGCGGCGATGTCGTCTTCGTGAACCGCTCGGCCAAATCATCCGGCACCGGACGGTGTGTTGCATGCGGCGCGGAATGCACGGTGACCGAGACGCCTGAGCCGACGCTCGAGGAAACGGTCCCGCCCTACGCCGCCGGTTGGCCGCGCGCACGCCAGGCTACCGCGGACGCCCGGCCTGACGATCTGCGCACACGCGCGCTCAAGATCGGCGGAATCGCGATCGCGGGTGCAGCACTCGGCGCCGTGACGGCGCTCCTGGTAGCGCGGCGCCGGTGAACGGCGAGCAACTGCCCAAAGCCGTTACCGACATCCCCGGACCGCTCTCCCGCCAGCTCGCCGAGCGGCTTCGCCTGGTCGAATCCCCCAACATCACCGCGCTGCAACCGGAACCGCCCATTTTCTGGCAGGAAGCGCGCGGCGCCAACGTGCGCGATGTCGATGGCAACATCTACATCGACCTTACGGCCGGCTTCGGCGTCGCCAACGCCGGACACGCCAATCCCGGCGTGAGCGCCGCGATCAGCGAACAGGCGCAACAGCTGACGCACGCGCTCGGTGATGTTTATCCCGCCGAAATCAAGGTCCGGCTGCTGGAGCGCATCGCCCGGATCATGCCCGGCGCATTGAGCGTCACCATTCTCGGCAATGGCGGCGCGGAGGCGGTCGAGGCCGCGCTCAAAACCGCGGTCATGCATACGTCGCGCACCGGCGTGCTCGCCTTTCGTGACTCGTACCACGGCCTCAGCTATGGCGCGCTGGCGGCCACCCACCGCACGCATTTCCGTGCGCCGTTCGAGCGGCAACTTTTCGGCGGAGTGCGCTTCGCCACCTTTCCGGATGAAGCTGCGCAACGCGAAGCAGTGCTCGCGGAAATCGATGAGCTGCTCGCCGCCGGCGAGCAAAGCCCGCACCCCATCGGCTGCATCATCGCGGAGCCGATACAGGGGCGCGGCGGCATCGTCGTGCCGCCCGATTGGTTCCTGCGCGAGCTGCGCGCGCGCTGTGACGGGCAGACGCGCATCCTGATCCTCGATGAAATCTACACCGGCATCGGCCGCACGGGACGCTGGCTGGCGTGCGAGCATGTGGGCGTGATGCCCGACATCGCGGTGATCGGCAAAGGGCTCACCGGCGCGCTGCCACTGAGCGCGGCAGCGGGCACGCGGGCGGTCATGAGCGCGTGGCCGGCGTCCACGGGCGAGGCCATCCACACCAGCACGTTTCTCGGCAATCCCGTGGCGTGCGCCGCGGCGCTGGCACAGCTCGACGAGATCGAGCAGCGCGGGCTGCTGTCACGCGCCGAGCAGCTGGGCGCGCGCATCCACGAGCGCTGCACCGGCTGGCGCGACATGCCGGGTGTGCGTTCGGTGCGCGGCGTCGGATTGCTTCAGGGTGTCGTGCTGGATGACGCGGCGCGCGCATTCAGCGTCGTCGTCGAATGCCTGAAGCAAGGCGTGCTGCTGCTGATGGAAGGCACGGAGGCCAACGTGCTGGCCATCACGCCGCCCGCGGTGATCACCGAGGCGCAACTCGATTACGCGCTCGCTGTCATCGAGCGCGCCCTCGCGGTCAGGGTGTGACGTGAGCGGACAAACTTCACGGCCTACCGTGCTGGTGACCGGCATCACCGGCTTTGTCGGATCGCACGTGGCCGAGGTGGCCGGCGATTTCGACTTGCGCATGCGCGCGCTGGTCCGCAAGCCAACCGATGCCGCGCGCTTGCGCGAGGCCGGTTGCGAGTGCGTGACGGGCGCGCTCGAAGACGCAGCAGCCGTCCGTGAAGCAGTTTCCGGCGTGGACGCGGTGCTGCACCTGGCGGCAGCCACCAAGGCGCGCACGCCCGCCGAGTATCAGCGTGCCAACGTGGCTGGCACCAAAGCCGTGGTCGACGCGGTGCTCGCCGCAGACCCGCCGCCCCAACGGCTCGTATACCTCAGCTCGCTGGCCGCGGTCGGCCCGCCCGTCGATGGGCGCCCGGTCACGCGTGCTGACACTCCGCGGCCGCTGACTACGTACGGCCGAACGAAACTGGCGGGAGAAAAGGTGTGCGAGGCTGCCGCCGATCAGGTGCAGGTGGCCATCCTGCGAGCGCCCGCCGTTTACGGTCCGCGCGACCGCGATGTGTTCTCGTTCTTCCGGCTGGCGAGCCGGGGCGTGGTGCCGCTGCCCAGCGCGGCCACCGGACGGCTGCAGATGGTCCATGCACGGGACCTGGGCCGTGCCTTGTTGCTGGCCGCGACCAGCCGGGCCGCACGCGGTGTCTATCACATCGCGGAGGCGGAATCATATGGCTGGGCCGAGATGGCACGCATGGTGGCCAGGGCAGTGGGCAAACCGATAAGAATTCTCCGTGTCCCGGGGCCGGTCATTGTGGCAGCGGCCGTCGCCAGCGAGACAATCATGGGGCTCGTGGGTAAAAGCACGATCTTTAATCGGGAAAAGGCGCGCGAGCTGCTGGCCCCCGACTGGCTGTGCGAGACGGAGCTGGCCCGTCGCGATTTCGGCTTCGAAGCACAGATTCCGCTTCAAGCCGGGTTTAATGAGACGGCCAACTGGTATAAACTGCACGGTTGGTTGTAAGTTTCTTAACTTTAAGAGGTTTTGCGCCACGGATCAGGAGCGGTCCACGGGCTGGACGCGTGGGCCTGCGTTGAAGGGTGGCTTTGCCTGACGCCGGGCTTGGAGAACGAATGAGTTTATTCGAAAAGTGTTATCGGTTCACGAAGGCCCGTGAGGTAATCGCCTCCGGATATTATCCCTACTTCCAGCCCATCGAAGCTTCCTACGATACCGAAGTCCTCATTCGCGGTGAAAAGAAGATCATGGTCGGGTCGAACAACTACCTCGGCCTGACGCATCATCCGAAAGTCATCGAAGCCGCGGAG
>CBJLQC010000056.1:0-9292 GCA_966424955.1 uncultured bacterium
CCGCTTCGCCATCTGGCTGGCCGTTGGACTGCTGATCTATCTGCTGTACGGCAGAAAGCGATCAGTGCTGCAGAGAGAGCTGCAGGAGGCGCGTTCACCGAAGGTCTGATGCGGCGTCTGCTGCGGCCTCGGCTCGACCTTCTTCGTCGTCGGGGGCGCGGTTTTAAATCGGAGTGACCAGCGGCGCGCCGGACAAACACGCCCGCACATTCGACCACGCCAGGTCCCACATCGCCTGCCGCGCTTCGAAGGTGGCACTGCCCAGATGCGGCAGCAGCACCACATTGTCCAGCCCGAGCAGCTCGCGCGGGAGCCGCGGCTCGTGCGTATAGACGTCGAGACCGGCGCGGATTCGGCCGCTCACCAGCTCCCGAACCAGCGCAACTTCGTCCACAATCGAGCCGCGCGCCGTGTTGATGAGTATGGCGCCGTCCCGCAGCAGCGCCAGCCGGCGCGCGCCGATCAGCCCATCGGTTTCCGCTGAGCGCGAAAGGTGGATCGATACGACGTCGGAGGTGCGGAGCAGGTCATCCAGCTCGGTGTGGTGCAGCTCGGGCCGGATGGTGCGGCTCCAGTAGCTGACGCGCATGCCGAATGCGGCCGCGCGTCGGCCGACCTCGCGGCCGATGCGGCCCGCGCCTACGATGCCGAGCGTCTTGCGTTCCAGGCTCATGCCGCGCAACTCCGTGGGCGCCCAGCCCGCCCACTCCCCCGAGCGCACCCGCCGCTCGCCCTCACCCAGACGCCTGGCCACTGCAAGGATCAGCGCCCACGTCAGCTCGGCAGTCGCCGCCGTGAGCACGCCCGGTGTGTTGGTGACGGCAATGCCACGCTGCCGTGCGTAGCTCACGTTGATGTTGTCGTAGCCCACGCCGTAGTTGGCGATGAGCTTCAGATGGGGGAGCAGATCGATCTGGGAACGACTTATCCGTTCGCGCACGGTGGGCACGATGACCGCGCAATCACTCGCGGAAATCTCGGTCGCGAAGTATGCCACGGCGACGTCGCGCGACTCCTGCTCCGCGAATTCGCGCAGCGATTCCGCGACCAATACCGTCACCGCCGTCTCCGGAAGAACTCACGCAACAACTCGCCCGCCGGCTCGGCCAGGACTTCCGCGGTCATCTCCATGCGATGATTCAGACGCGGATCCTGCACGATGCAGCCGAGCGATCCGCACATGCCGGCCTTGGGATCGAAGGCGGCAAATACCAGCCGCCGGATGCGCGCGAGAACCATCGCACCGGCGCACATGGTACAGGGCTCGAGCGTGACGTACAGCGTGGCATCCAGCACGCGCCAATCGCCCAGCCGCTGGGCCGCGGCGCGTAGCGCAAGCATTTCCGCATGTGCGGTGGGATCGGCATTGGTGCGGGTGAGGTTGTGGGCTTCGGCGAGGAGCTGGTTGTTGATGGTGAGGACAGCGCCGACCGGGACTTCATCGAGGTCGCGCGCGGCTTCGGCCAGCCGCAGCGCCCGCCGCATCCAGATCTCGTCGGCGTCGCGCGCGGGGGTGAACTCGCCGTGCAAGGTCAGGTGGTGTGCGAGACGACTTCCGGTTCGCGGACGCGGCGGATGACACTCAGCACACGACCGCCCAGGGTGCGCGCATCCGCGTTTGCCGTCGTCCACCTGCGGACGGTGGCGCCGGTCGCGCCCCGAAAGACAGCCAGATCACCGGCGTCCAGCTCGCCGGCGGCAACCGGCTCGACAACCAGCAGGTCGCCGGCCCGCAGGCCATCCGCATCCTGAGCATCCTGGCTGAGTGCGACAATGAAACTGCCCGCGCCACCCGCCAGCTGCCGATCCAGCGCCAGGTTGCTGACCGGCCGGTCGCCGTTGCCATTGAAGCGATCGTAGCGCGGCACGGCCACGGTCAGCGCGCTCATGTCCAGCCCGATGACGCGCACGCCGCGCGAACGCGCCGGATCGCGCTCGATCCAGCCTTTGTCCGCGAGCGACTGCAAATACTCGGAAACCGTCTTCGTGCTCTTGATGCCGAAACGGCGCGCAATTTCCCGTATCGACGGCTGATACGTATTGCGTCGCAGGTAATCGACGATGAAATCCAGGATGCGGCGTTCCAGGCTGCTGAGAGGCTTGGGCATGATTTTCGGATGCTATTTCATCTGCGCGAGGTGCGCAAGTGCGTCATCAATGCGGCGCAGCGTGCGCTCGCGTCCCAGCAATTTCATGACATCGAAAATCCCCGGCGACGCGCTGTTGCCCACCACGGCAACGCGTAGTGGATGAATCAGTTTGCCCGCGCCGACGCCTTCGCGTTCCGCGAGCCGGCGCAAAGATTTTTCCAGATCATCGTGCGTCCAGTGCGCGGCAGCGGGCAGTTCCTCACGCACTTTCTGTATTCGTTCGGCAGCCTCCGCCGCATTCTTCCATTGTTTCTGCACCGCATCCGCATCGTACACAACCGGGTCGCGCAGATAGGGCACCACCTGCCCCGCGATACCGGTGACCGTGCGCGCGCGCACCTTCAGCAGCTCGATCAGTTCGCGCAGCCACGCGCCGTCGACCGCGCCCGCATCGGCGGGCAGCTGGGCACGCACCAGCGGCTCGAGCTCCTCGGCCGACATCCGTGCCAGGTATTGGCCATTCATCCACTCGAGCTTGGCTGTATCGAAGACCGCGCTCTTCTTGTTGATGGCCTCCAGCGAAAACAGCTCGACCATCTCCGCGCGCGAGAGGACCTCGCGATCGTCACCGGGCGCCCAGCCGAGCAGTGCCAGGAAATTCACCATCGCGTCCGGCAGGATGCCGTGGTCCTGGTATTCACCAACCGCGGTCGCGCCGTGGCGCTTCGACAACCGTTTGCCATCCGGCCCCAGGATCATCGGCACGTGTGCAAAGATGGGACTGGGGCTGCCCAGCGCCTGGTAGATGAGGATCTGCTTGGGCGTGTTCGAGATGTGATCGTCGCCCCGTATCACGTGGGTGATGCGGTGCTCGATGTCATCACTGACGACGGCCAGGTTGTAGATGGGCGTCCCATCCGAGCGCAGGATGATGAAATCGTCGATCGAGTCGTTGTCGAACTCGGTAAAGCCATGCACTGCATCGGTCCACGCCGTCTTGCCGGCCGGCACATGGAACCGTATCGCGAATTGCTCGCCCGCTTCCGCACGCGCCGCGGACTCCTTCGCCGAGACCCGGAGCAGGCAGTGCCGGTCATAGTGGTAGGCCTCTTTCGAATCACGCGGTGCGGCCGCCTTGCGTGCTTCCACTTCTTCCTGCGTGCAGAAACAGCGGTAGGCCTTCCCCGCGTCCAGCATCTGGTGCGCGTCTGCCTTGTGACGTGCGAAGCCATCCGCCTGGTGGTAGGGACCCTCATCCCAGAGCAGGCCGAGCCAGGTCAAGCCTTCGAGGATGGCCACCGTCATCTCCTCGCTCGAGCGCGAGCGATCGGTATCCTCGATACGCAGGATGAAGGTGCCGCCGTGCTTCTTCGCGAGGAGCCAGTTGAAGAGCGCCGTGCGTGCGCCGCCCACGTGCAGGAAGCCGGTCGGCGAGGGTGCGAAACGCAAACGCATCGTATTCTGGTTCGGCATAGGGGCGTGAAGGTAACGGATTTCTGTGGAAATAGGCAAAGTATGGCCGCGGCGAGCGCGGTGAACGCTGCGAAAAGCCCGCGCGCGAAATACCACGTCGTAAAATTGATAAGATGCTTTGAATTTGAGTGCGAAGTAGCGGGGACACTGCGCGGCCTCCGCGTTCCCCGCGTTCTCCGCGGCCATAGAGAACCGCTAGGCCGGCTGCCCCTCGAGGATGACCGAAGCTTCCGGGGCCGCCACAACGCGTGACCGCTCGAACAGGTAGTACAACGCCGGCGTCACCGTCAGCACGAGTACGGTAGACGTGGCCAGACCGCCGATCAGCGCGAAACCCAGCGCATTCCAGATGTTCGCATCCGCGGCTTCACTGAACAGGACGAGCGGCAGCAGGCCGGCGATGGTCGTGCAGGTGGTCATGACGATGGGGCGCAGCCGCTCGGCCGACCCGCGCAGCAGTGCCTGCTCGAGCGGGAGCGCGTGGTAGCGGCGCAGCTGGTTGACGTGATCGACCAGCAGGATGGCGCTGTTCACGACGATGCCCGCCATCATGATCACGCCGATGTAGGCTTCGCGCGTGAAGGAGGCACCGGTCAGCCAGAAGATCAGGAACACGCCGATCAGCGCCATGGGCACCGTCAGCAGGATGCAGATGGGCTGGCGCACGGACTCGAACAGCGTCGCGCAGACCATGAAAACCAGCACGACGGCGAAGGCCAGCACGCCGTAGATCTGGCGCTCCTCTTCCGCCGACCACCGCCACCCTTCGTCTTTCACGATGGTATAGCCGGGCGGCAGCGCGGTATTGTCGATCACGGCATCGCGCACCCGGTCACCGAGCTTGCCCGGACCGCGGAACTCATAGGCCACCGTGCGCTGGTACTGCTGGTCCTCGCGCAGGATGCGATTCAGCACATCGCGCTCCGCGATCGTCGCCACATCCCCGAGCCGGACCGATTTGCCGTTGCCGGCCGGGATCTGCAGCTCGCGCATCTGCACCACGTCCATGTCGCGGTAGCCCGCCAGCTTCACCGAATACTGCATCTCCTCGCCACCGACCCGTATCGGGCTGGTACGCGTATTCCCGCGCACCGCAGCATTGACCTGGTCGGTGACGTCGCGCGCAGTCAGACCGTGGAGCGCCAGCCGCGTGCGGTCGATCGATAGCACCAGCTCCGTGGCGCGATCGCGAAACGCCGTGCGCCCGCTCGAGTTGGTGTCGATCTCCTTAACGCGCGAAAAGCGCTGCAAGCGCGCGCCGATGTCATCGGCAATATCGCGCACCTTCTCGTAATTGTAGCCGAGGATGCGGATCGCGTAATTCGGCGGTGACGCCATGCCGCCGCCGAACGTCGGGCCGTAGCCGTACACCCGCACGTCCGCGCCGCCGAACCGCAGCCCCTCGCCCTGCAGCTCATCCTTGATAGCGGGCGGAACGTCCGTGTTTTCGAGCGAGTCCGGAAACGTCACACGGATATTCGCGCTCTGCGATGTGACGAAGGAAACGAACCGCTCCACTTCGGGATATGCGCGCAGCCGCTCCTCGAAATGGCGGACGATCTGATCAGTGTTCTCCAGCTCCTCACCACGCGGCTGGCTGATGCCGATCGAAAGATACGTGTCCTCCGCGAACCATGGCCGCCATAACACACCCCGATTCACCTTGTAGTGGAAGAGGGCATACGAACCCGCAAACAACAGAACCGCCGCCGCGATTGTTGACCACGGATGCCTGATGGTCCATGACAACACCCGCTGATAGAGAGCAAGCGCGCTGGTCGCACCAAAACGCCTCCGCGTTCTCTCCGTTATGCTCGGCGTCCTCTGCGAAACAAAGCGCGCGGCCAGGGCGGGGACGAGCGTAAAGCCCACGAGCAGGCTGGCCAGCTGGCTGAACAACACCACGACCGCCAGCGGGACGTAGTAGACCTGCAGCTCGCCTTGCAGATACACGAAGGGCAGCAGCACCACGATGTTGGTCATGGTCGCGGCAAAGATGGGCAGTACGACCTCGCGCGTACCCTTCTCGGCTGCCGGCGCGGCGGCTTCCCCGCCGCGCGCCCGCCGGTAGATGTTCTCCAGGACGACGATGGCGTTGTCCACGATCGTGCCGAACCCCATGGCCAGCCCCATGAGGGTAAGGACGTTCAGCGTGAAGCCGCTGAAGTAGATGAGATTCAGCGTAATGAGCGCCGAGAAGCCGATCGTCGAAAAGGTGATTGCGGCCGAGCGGAACGAGCGGAGGAAGGCGAGCAGGACCACGAAGATGACGGCCGCCGCGAGCAGCGCTCGCGAGCGCAGGTCAGTGAGCTGCGTGCGGATCGCCTTGCTTTCGTCGTTGTCGAGCAGTAGCCGCGCACCCACCGGCAGGTGCGCTTCCAGCTCGGCCACCCGTGCCTTTACGCCATCCGCCACCGCCACGGCGTTCGTACCGATCTCCCGCGTGATGTAGAAGGCAACCGCCGGTCGCCCGTCAATGCGATAGTAGGCGCGCGGCTCTTCGTACGTGTCGTGCACGACCGCGACATCGCGCAAACGAACCGTCTGCCCGTTGCGCGTGAGCAGGGGCGCGTTGATCACCTCGGCGACCGACCCGGTGTACTGGCGTATGGCGAGCGGTCGCAGCAGCGCGCCGTCGTGCACCGTGCCCGCCTCCTGCACATGCTCCAACCCGGCAATGCGCTGGTAAACGTCCTCGGCGCGCAACCCCAGCGAGTTGATGCGTACCTCGTCCAGCTCGATCTCCAGCTCGCGCTCCCGCCCGCCGCGGGCGCTCACTTCCGCGACGCCGTTCAGCTGGAGCAGCTCGGGCGCGATCTCGTCATCGACATACGCGCGCAGCGCTTCCAGTGTGTATGGCCCGGTGATGGTGTAGCTGAGGAAGGGCACATCCTGCGTCTGCAGCTCGTCCGGCACGTATTGCTGCACATAGGGCCCGCGGACGGCCGCGGGCAGCTCGTTCTCCAGCGCGGCCAGCCGTTCCGAAAGCTCCAGCCGCGCGAATTCCATGTCCGTGCTGCGCGCGAATTCAACGCGGATGCGCGCCGCGCCGACGCCGTCATCCTCGTACGACTCGGATTCGACTTTCTCGACGCCGCGCACCTGCTGCACTGCCGCTTCCAGCGGCGAAGTCAGGAAAGCCTCGGTCGCCTCCGGCGAGGCGCCCGGCCACTGGGCCATCACGGAGAGCTGCGGCAGGTCGGTATCCGGCAGCAGCTCCACCGGCAGGTTGCGCCACGCCGCCACGCCCAGCAGCGCCACCGCGAGATATCCCATCGCAACGGTGACCGGCCGACGAACCGAAAACGAGACCATGGGTCAGTCGCCCGCCGGGGCCAACGCCGGTGTGTCCGCCTCACGCACGTGTCCGTGTTCGTGTTCGTGCACGTGGCCGGCCGTTCCCTCGAATAGCGAATAGACCACCGGAATGACAATCAACGTCAGCCCCGTAGCCGTGAACAGCCCGCCGAACATCGCAATCGCCAGGGGCGCCTGCAGCGCCGCTCCCGCCCCGATCCCCAGCATCATGGGCAGCACCGACAGCATCACGGTCAGCGTATTCATGACGATGGGCCGGAAACGGTCGTGCCCCGCGGCCAGGATGGCCTGCCGCACCGTCATTCCTTCACGGCGCATCTGGTTGATGAAGTCGATTTTCACCACCGCATCGTTATCCACAATGCCGACCAGGATGATGATGCCGATCAGCGAAATGGTGTTGAGGCCCGCGCCCGCCAGCCACAACGCCCACACCGCGCCGATCACACCGAGCGGAACGCTGAGCAACACGGTAAACGGATGCTTGAGCGACTCGAATTCGGCGGCCAGGATCATGTAGACCAGCAGCAGCGCGAGCGCGAAGGCAAAAGCCAGCTCCCGGAAGCTGCGCCGCATCTCCTCGTTTTCGCCGCCGATCTCCACGCGGGTACGCGCGGGCGCCGCGATGCCCGCCAGCGACGCGCGCACGGCGGCGACAGCGTCGTCGACATCTCCCTCACGCACATCCGCGAACACCGGCACGACGCGGCTCTGATCGGAGCGCCGGATCTCGGTCACCGTCACCGACTCCGTGACCTTCACCAGCTCGCGCAGCGGCACCCCATCGACGTCGAGCAGCTCGATCGTTTGCAGCGAATAGCGCGCGCTCTCGGGCAGCCGGACGAGGATGGGAACCTTGCGATCGAAATCCACGAACTCGGTGGCAATACGTCCGGCCATCGCGCGCTCGATCACATCCGTGACGCGCCGCGGCTCGATGCCGAACGCCGCGGCGCGCTCCCGGTCGATCTCCAGCAGGAATTCCGGCTGGCCGATCTCCGTGCCCAGCCGCACGTTCGCCAATCGCGCCTGGCTCGCGAGCTGGTCCTCGATCTCCTGCGCATAAGCGAGGGATGCATTCAGATCGTCGCCCCGAACACGCACCGACAGATCGGACTCACCACCACCGAGCAGCTTGCCCAGCGCCGTCGCGTGGCCGGTCTCGAAGGTCACCACACCCGCCGGCAGATCGCGCAGCTGAGCACCGATCCGCTCCAGCACGGCGCGCGTGGCGGCCCCTTCCCTGAGCCGGACTTCCAGCTGTGCCGTGTTCAGCCCGCTACGGTCTTCTTCGACGCCGGTGATCGCCGCTCGCCGCCCCACCTCGCTGAACACCGCGGCGACCGACGGGTCCGCGAGCAGCACACGCTCCACGCGTTGCGCGAGACGCTGCGTCGCCTCCAGCGGCGTGCCTTCCGGCAGCTCGATGCGGGTGCGGAACGAACCCTGGTCCACCTCGGGCAGCACGGAACGCGGCAACAGAAACGCGACCGGCAGCGTCAGCAGCAGAAGCAACACGGACGCACCTACCACCATACCGCGGTGTTCCAGTGCATATGCCAGCGAGCGCTCGTACCACGCACCGAATCGAGCGAACGCCCGTTCGAACGCCGCCAGCGGGCGGGCAATGAAGCCGATGCGGATGCGCTTCTCCTCGGCGCCGGTCCAGCGCGCGGCCATCATGGGGAGTAGCGTCATCGCCACCAGCAGGCTCACCAGCAGTGAAAACGCAACCGCTAGAGACAACGCGCCGAACAGCTGTCCGGCGACCCCCTCCACATAGATGATCGGACCGAACACCGCGATCGTGGTCAGCGTCGACGCCGTGATCGCGCGTTGCACTTCACGCGTGCCCAGCCCGGCTGCCAGCGCAGCCGTCAAACCCTTCTCGCGATGCCGGAAGATGTTCTCGATCACGACAATCGAGTTGTCCACCAGCATACCCACGCCGAGTGCCAGGCCGCCCAGGCTCATGATGTTGAGCGAGACGCCGGTCAGATGCAGCAGCGCAAAGGTGACGATCACCGAGATCGGAATCGCCAGCGCTACCGCGACCGGAAAGCGCGCATCGCGCAGGAAGAGCACAAGAATCAGAAAGGCGAGGAGGCCGCCCAGGATCATTTCCTGAACGAGGTTGCTAATCGCGCTGGAGACAAACCCGGCCTGCGCGCTGGCTACATTGAGCTGTACGCCCGGATACTCGCGACGCAGCTGCCCGAGCACTTGCTCCGCTGCGCGCGTGACCCGCACCGTATTCGCGCCCGATTCCTTGAAGACGAGCAGCCCGATCCCCTCGCGGCCATTGTAGCCGGCTATGGACTCGCGCTCCTTGAAACCGTCTTCGATCGTCGCGACGTCGCGCAGCCGGATCTGTTGTCCCGCCGCACCGCCAATCGCCACGTCTCCGATCT
>CBJLQC010000057.1:0-9270 GCA_966424955.1 uncultured bacterium
AGCGGCAAGCCGTCGCCCTTCGTGCGATCGAAGAAGACGCGCAGCACGGTGCCGTTCTTGTCTTCCGTGACGTAGAGCGATCCGTCCTTCGCGACGAGCACGTCGACGGGCGCGCCTTGTGGATTGGTCGCGTTCTTCTCCGTGGCGGGACTGGGCGTCCGCGAAGCCGTGATGGGTTCGCTGCTCGTCGGCGTGATGTCGCCGCCGGCAGCATTGGTGGTGGCGGTTGCGTCCCGGGTGTGGTTCACCCTGGGCGAGCTGCTGCCGATTCTATTTGCGAAAAAAACGACTTGGAGCGATGAAGGGTATCGTCATAATCCCGACGTACAATGAGCGCGAGAACGTCCCGCGCATCGTCCCGATGGTCCTCGAGCAGGACGCTCGCCTGGACGTACTCGTCATCGACGACGCCTCGCCCGACGGCACCGGCCAGCTCGCCGATCAGCTCGCGGCGACGAACCCGCGCGTCCACGTGCTGCACCGCAGCGGCAAACTGGGGCTGGGGACCGCCTACCTGGAGGGATTCCGGTGGGCGATCGAATGCGGCTACGACTGGATGTTTCAGATGGATGCCGATTTCTCCCATGACCCGGCGCACCTGTCGGCTTTTGTCGAAGGGCTCGAGACCTACGACGTCGTACTGGGCTCGCGCTACCTGGAAGGACGCGTCACCGTCATCAACTGGCCGATCGCCCGGCTCATCCTTTCGTACGGCGCCAATGTCTACGCGCGCTGGATCACCGGGTTGCCGGTGGCGGACGCGACCGGCGGCTACAAGGGCTTTCGCCGCATCGTGCTCGAGAAGATCGATCTGAATCGCGTCGAATCGGAGGGTTACGCCTTCCAGATCGAGATGAGCTTCCGCGCCTGGAAGAAGGGCTTCCACCTCGCCGAAATTCCCATTGTCTTTGTCGATCGCACGCAGGGCGAGTCGAAGATGTCCAAGAAGATCATCCGCGAAGCGGTCTGGAAGGTCTGGAAGCTCCGGTTTCTCTCCATCTTCGGAAAGCTGTGATCCGCGACCTGCTTTGGGGCTGCGTGATCTGCGGAACGATGGAATCGCTCCGCATGGTCGACCGCATCGAGACGTGCAACAAGTGCGGAGCGAAATATCGGCGCAGCCGTGGCGCTCAGATCGCCATTGAAGTCGAAGGCAAGGGAATCGAGACGCGGAGTGCTGCCGAGTGGACCCGGCAGCTGCCCGCAGTGACGCCCACCGGCAGCGCAGAATGTCTCCTGCGGGCCGCCGAGGCCGACATGCCCGTCAGCGCCTACGACGAATACCTGGGCCGCGTGGAGCGATTCGGTGATTTCCAATTCGGTGAGCTGACACTCTCCGAATCGAATCTCGCCTTCCAGGCGCGCGACACGGAAGACGCCAGCTTCCAATGGCCGCTTGGGGAACTGACGGCGATCCAGCCGTCCTCCACGGCGCTCCAGATAAAGGCGCGCCGGCGACCCGTCATATCGGTGAGATTCGTCAACAGCTCATCCAGATTGTGGGAAGAGCGCCTCCAAATGGCGCTACGACAACATTATAGCGACCGCCACATCATGGAGTTTCAACCCCGTATCTGCCTGCGATGATTCGCCAGGCGAGGTACCATTTCTATCGTTGGGTGGCGCGGACCGCCTGGCGCGCCTACGGCGGGCTGGACGTGCGCGGCCTCGAGCATGTCCCCAGGCAGGGCGCTTTCCTGGTGGTCGGCAATCACCAGAGCTTTCTCGATCCCATTCTCGTACAAGCCGTCTGTCCGCGAATCCTCCACGCCATGGCGAAAAGCACGCAATTCGGGTCGCCGCTTTTTCGCAGGCTGCTGAGTCAGTTATATGCGTTTCCGGTACGCCGCTTCGAGATCGACCCGCAGGCCGCCCGGCAGGTTTTGCGGCGTCTTAAAGCCGGTAACGGCGTCGTGGTCTACATAGAAGGGGAACGCAGCTGGGATGGCCAGCTGCAGCCACCCAGGCTCGGCACCGTGCGGCTCGCTCTGAAAGCCGGCGTGCCGATCGTTCCGGTTCGCATCGACGGCGCGTACGAGGCCTGGCCGCGCTGGGATCGCAAGATCAAACGCCACCGCATCCGCATTGAATTCCGTGAGCCCTTCCGGCTCCCGCAGCTCGACACGCGCGCGGAACGGGAGGCAGTCCTGATGGACGCCGCCGACCGGATCATGGCCGCTCTTCGATAGCAGGGGTCAGCCATGCAGGTTTTCCACAGTTTCCCACATCCTAAGTTTACATAATGTATATTATGCGAAGTCTCGGCGGACAGTGGGGGCGGCCGGACCGTGCCTGCGAATCCGGCCTCGCGGCGCGTCGCTTGCGCCGCCCGCTCGGCCATGGCCAAAGCCAAGACCGCAATCGACCTCGGTGGCGTGCGCTTCACGAGTCCGGAACGCGTCGTCTACCCGGACGTCGGCGTGACCAAGCTCGAGCTGGCGCAGCACTACGTGGCCGTCATCGACCAAATGCTGCCGCACATACGGGGGCGTCCCGTGACCATGATCCGCTGCCCCGACAACTTCGAGCAGTGTTTCTTCCAGAAGCACATCGATCGCGCCGCGCATTACGAGGGTGTCACACCCGTCCGGTTGAAGGAAGGCAGCGGCTCAGGCCTGTACGCGGCCATCGATTCGCTCAAGGGCATCATCGCGCTCGTCCAGCTGGGCGTGGTGGAATTCCACACGCCGGGCATCCGGCGCGACCGGCTGGAGCAGCCGGACCGCTTCATTTTGGACCTGGATCCCGATCCGAGCGTGGGTTGGCCGCGGGTAGTCGAGGCGGCCTACGCGCTGCGCGACCTGCTTCAGGAGTTAGGTTTGAAGAGTTATGCTAAGACAACTGGCGGCAAGGGTTTACACGTTGTCTGTCCGGTGCGCCGATCGCGGTCCGTCGAGGAGATGCGCAGCTTCACCGGGGCCTTGGCCGGCATGTTCGAAGCCGTTGCGCCGCAACGATATACGACGAACGTCTCAAAGTCGAAACGCACCGGCAGGATCCTGATCGATTACCTGCGTAATGCGCCCGGCGCGACGGCCGTCGAGGTCTTCTCCGCCCGGGCCCGGCCGGGCGCCCCGGTGGCCATGCCGGTGAGTTGGGATGAGCTGGGAGATGTACGCGGCGACACCTTCACGGTCCGCAACGCAAAGGATCGGCTGGCCGGCCGGCCAACCGATCCCTGGGCTGATTTCTTCGAGGTCCGCCAGTCCATCACCGCGAAGGTGATGAAGCAGGTCGGCCTATGACTGCGCGGGTGCGCCGCCCCTGAGCTCGGCGATGCGCATCTCGTAAATCGGCCGGTCGGGGCTGTCCTCGGGCAACAACTCGATGGCGCGATTGTACAGCTCGATCGCGCCTGCGGTATTGCCCCGCTGCGCCCGCAGCACAGCCGCGCGCTCGAGGGCTTCACGCTTTTCGAAGCCGAAGCTCGCCTTGTCGGCGATCTTCAGATATTCCTGTTCGGCCTTTTCGGGCTGGTTCTGCGCTTCATAAGCAGCTGCCAACAGGAAGTTGGGTGCGGGCGACTCGTCCGGGCTGTCGGCGATCGGCTGAATGGCCTGTACCGCCTGCGCCGGCTGATTCATGGACAGGTGGAGCTGCGCCAGCATGGTGCGCGCTTCGGCGCCCGCGCGCGTCTTGCCGTAGCGCGCGATGTAATTCTTCAGATCGGTCGCGGCGAGCTGCTTGTTTCCGCTCATCACGGTTCCCCGGACCGCGTTCAACTCGGCATTGGCGCGGTCGTTCAACTGGGAGCGGTAATTCCGGTAGTAGATGCCGCCCGCGAGTAGCAGAAAGGCGGCGATGCCGGCGAACAGCAGTATGCGGCCGTGCTGCTTCGCCCAGACGCTGCCTTCGAGAACCGACTCGACGAACACGTCTTCGTCGTGCCGTGCACGGCGCACGCGACTGGCGCCCGGATGCTTTTTGCTCATGTAGGTCCCTGATCCGTAAAGCCTTGCAGTGATAGCTGTTAAAAGCTAGGCCGCGCCGCCGGGACAGTCAACCGCGCACGTTGCCATGTGGCTTGTGCCTTGCATGGTCGGCGTGCCAATGAACGGCGTTCGCGTTGCGTTGCTCGTCCTGGCAGTTGCGCTCTCCGGCTGTGCCGGCCGGTCGCGCATCGCCGAGCTGTACCCCGACGTGGCGGAGCACGCCGGCGCCGAAGTCAAGGCAGTGAGCTTCACAGGCGGTGAGCCGTTCGGCGCGGACACGCTGGCGGTCATGATCGAGACCAGGCCTACCCGCTGCAATTTCCTCGGCTTCCCCATCTGTATTCCGATCGGCGGCCTGGGCCGCCAGACGCACCGGCTCGATGCCAACGCGGTGGTGCGCGATGCCGGCCGGCTCACGGTTTTCTATCGGCGTGAGGGATATTTCGGCACGCGGGTGACACCGCGCGTCGAGCCCCAGGCTCCCGGTGATGAGGACGTGCAGGTCACCTTCCAGATCCGGCGCGGCGATCCGATCGTCCTCGACACGCTCCGGCTGGAGGGCGTCGGCGCCGTGCTGGACTCGGCGGCGCTGCTCCGCGCGCTCCCGTTGCAGCCCGGTGAGCTGTTCGACCTGGATGATTTCTCGCGCTCCGCCGAGCAGGTGCTGCGCGAGCTCCAGAACCGCGGTCACGCGTATGCCGATGTCTTCCGAAATTACGACGCCGACACTCTGACCGACCGCGCGACCGCTTCGATCACCGCGATCCCCGGACCGGTAGTCACCGTGGATTCCATCGTGGTGACGGGCGCGGATGAGCTGGGGCGGCGCACGGCGCTCCGCCAGCTTGGTTTTCGTAAAGGCGATGTGCTCCGGCTGCCCGCCCTCGCGGACGCGCAGCGCAACCTGTACAACCTGGAGCTGGTGCAGATTGCATCGGTCAATCTGGCGCCGGACTCATTGCAGAAGTCACGCGGCGACAGCACCAAGGCTACCGTGCTGGTGGCGATCGCCGAAGCGAACGAGCATGCGGCGGAGGCGTCGGTAGGATTCGGCAGCGTCGAATGTTTCCGGCTCGACGGCAACTGGCGCGACCGCAGCTTTGGCGGCGGCGGACGCCGTCTCTCGATCGATGGCTCGCTCAGCAAGATCGGCGTGGGCGGCCGAACCAAGACCGGATTGGGCGGCAATCTTTGCCGCGGCAGCACCGCCGATCCGGTCGCCATCGACACGTTGGCTTCCGCGCTGGATTACCGGCTCTCGGCCGAATTCACACAGCCTTTTTTCCTGAGCCCGCGCAACCAGCTGATTGCGAACGTGTATGCGGAGCGCGTGTCGCAAGAGGATTTTGCCCGCCGCGCCATCGGCACGCGCCTCGCCGTCACACACCGATTGGCGCCGCGCACCACCCTGACCGGCAGCGTTGACATCGAGAAAGGCGAGACGATCGCCGAGCCGGTGCTCTTCTGCTCGGCGTTCCAGATCTGCACGCCGGAAGACGTCTCGCGCGTTACCGGCAAGCGTTTTCGCAATACGCTCGGCCTCAATTACGCGCAGGACCGCACGGACCACCCGCTGGACGCCACGCGTGGCCACATCCTGCGCACCGGCGTCGCCTGGGCCGCGCCATTCCTTTCTTCCGATGTGACGTTCGTGCGCTGGACCGGTGAAGCGTCGGTTTACAAGGTTTTGCGGCCGAGCTGGGTGGGTGCGCTTTCGGTACGTCTGGGCAACTTCTTCCAGAGCGCATCGCTCAATCCGACGCGTTCGCAGGAAGATTTCCTGCCGCCGGAGGAACGTTTCTACGCGGGTGGCGCGAACAGCGTGCGTGGCTACGAGCGTAACCGGCTCGGTCCCGGCATCTACTTCGCGCGCTTTTCCACGGTCGACACGGCAACCGGGCTGGTCGTGCCGGCCAAGCAAGTCGATCAGGAAGTACCGGGTTTCCCGGACAGTACGGTGACCGTGCTCGAGCCATGCGCCGACTGCGCCGACTTCGTGCCGACCGGCGGTACGAGCGTCGCCGTCATCAATGCCGAGGTGCGCTTCCCTTCACCGCTCTTCCGACGGCAGATGCGGCTGGCCGCGTTCGTCGATGCCGGGTCGGTGAGCACCGGCAACCTATGGGATGCGACCGACTGGCGGTTCACACCTGGTGTCGGCTTGCGCATCACCACGCCGGTCGGTCCGGCGCGCGTGGACATGGCCTACAATCCGTACGGTGCGGTGCGGGGCCGGCTGTTCGTCGTGGATGACCAGCGGCAGATTGTGCGTGCACAGGATGACTTCAGCGTACCGGTGGGCGGCTTCTGGAGCCGGCTGAAGTTCCATGTGGCGATAGGACAGGCTTTCTGATGGCGATCGCGCGACGTGAGATTCCCGTGGTAATCGGCGGCTTCGCGCTGGGCCTGCTGATCGCCGTGGTCCTCGTCTACCTGTGGATGGTGCTGAGCAGCTCGAGCCGCCAGCCGTTGATGGCGCCCTCCGGACGGGCCATCGCCAACGACAGCGCCGGTCTGATCGGATACACCTCGAATCGCATTGGCACGCGCCTGAATGCCGAGCGGCGCAGCGTGCGGCCGCTGCGCGGCGACCTTTCATTCCGGGCTACGCGCGTCACATGGCAGGATCCGCGACGTCCGAATTTCGCGCAGGTCGGCGAGCTGCGCGGCGTCATCAACGCCGCGGGTGTGCAGGGTGGCAATATCGTGGTGCGTGCCGCGGTCGTGAGCAACGCCGACATTTACCTCGAGCAGACGCGCACCGGTGGCGAGTGGAACTACCAGCGCGTCATTGCCCGCATGACGGCCGGCCGCGATGATGGTGGTCCGCAGAAGCTCTTCGTCGTGAACGACCTCGCCGTTCGTAACACAACCGTCCGCGTGAACACACCGGAGCGCGATTTCGTTATTGAAGATCTGGCCGCCCAGATTCCGCGCGTTGATCTGGCCGGCCCGAGTCTTCCCGCACCACGCGTGCACGTGGCACGCGCTACCGGCCTGCTGGCTGTCGATAATGAAACCCATGCCTTCGCCGTGAATGATGCGCGCCTGCAATTCCCGGAAACCGGCGCTCGTTTCGAGATCGCGTCGGTCACTACCGGCGAAACGCGTTTCAGCGATCTGGCAGGTGTTTTCGGCGGCGCCGTGCCCGGCATTGGTGTGCGCGCGACCGGCCGCGCCGAGAACGTGCGCTTCGAGGACATCCGCTTCCTGAGTCCGCGCATCCCCGCGAATGGCGTGGCGGCATTCAATTTCGCCGTACGGCCGATCAGTGAAACGCGCACCGAGATCGCGTTGTCCGGTGGCAGCGTGCGCACGGAACGCTCCAACGTGCGCGGCGGCGCAACCATTATCTATGGCGGCGGCACGGCACAGGTGACCGCGGTCGACGCTCGTTTCGATCCGCTCGATCTTGCCCTCGTCGAACAGCTGCTGGGCGACACGCTGCCCTACAACGGGACGATCACCGGCACCGCCCGTGGCACGAATGGGCTGATCGCGTTCGACGTGGACACGCGACTCACCTCGGCCGACGTGCGCACACCCTTCCAGTCGCATCTGACCGGCAGCGCATTCTTCTCCGATGCGGGTTTCGAGCTGCGGCGGCTCGATGCGGATTTGCGTGAAGTGCCGTTGCTGGCGTTGCGCGCCGTAGCTCCGGGCTTGCCGTTATCGGGTACCATCAGCGGCCGCGTGTCGCTGACCGGTTCACCAGACAACGCCCCCCTTGCCTTGAATGTGCGCCTCGAGCTGGCGCTGGGCGTCGCGATCGTCGAGGGCACGGTGGATATGCGCGGCGCGGAGCCGGCGTACGACCTGACGGGACGGCTGCTCGCCGTCAACGTCAACGAACTGCTCGAGCCGGAGGTGCCGCCGGTATTCCTGTCAGCAGCCTTCACGTTGAACGGCCGCGGCGCGAGCGCTGAAACCATGCAGGCCGCCGTCGATTTGCACGGCCGGTTCACCGGCTGGCGCGCCGGGCCGCAGGACAGCCTGCACGCCGCCTTCGGGATTCGTAACGGACAGATCACCATCGACACTGCGGTCATACGCCTCGCGAGCATGACGGGCAGCGCCAATGGTTCCTGGCGATTTACAACGCCGGCCAGCGGCGCGATCGGCTACGCTTTGGCATTCGAGCCGGTGACACCATTTGCTCCGTATTTCCCCGGCATCGGCGATGAAGATGGCGCCGGCAACCTGCGCTTGACGGGTACCGCGTCAGGGCAGACCGGACGCATTGCCTTTGCCGGCGAGGCGAGCGGCAGCGGATTGCGGGTGGGTGAATGGCAGGCCGGCGCGCTGCAGGGGCAGTATCAGCTCGTATTGGGGCCGGCCGTTCCCGAGATCCAGTTCTCGGGCGGCGCGCGCGACGTGCAAACGCCGACTGCGGGTAACTATACGACGGTGACCGCGCAGTTCCGGCTCATTTCGCCTTCCTTCCTGCTGGACGTGAAAGGCGAGCGGGTCGGCACGGGCGCGCTCGACATCTATGCCGACGGCCGCATCCCGCCCACCGGTGCCCGCGAAGTCATCCTGCATCGCGCGCGCCTCGACCTGGGCAGCGAGCAGTGGGCGCTCATGAATCCGGCCGTGTTCAACTGGTCCAGCGAACGAGGCTCGAACGTAAACATTCGCAATCTCGACTTCCGTGAAGTTGACGGCGCGGGCCGCGTGTTCATTGACGGACGTGTCCGTCCGCCGGCCAGCGCGGATTTCCGCATCGAAACGGTTTCCTTCCCGGTGGCAGAGCTGCAGAAATTGCTGGGCATGCCGCCGCGCATCGGCGGCGAGCTCGCGCTCAATGCCACCGTGCGCGTGACTGCGGGCGTTCCCGAAATCGTCGGACGTTTCCAACTGGATTCCGCAGTCATCGAGGACGTACCGTTCTCGACGCTGCGCGGCGACCTGGACTACCGCAACAACCAGCTGATCACGACCGCGGTCGCGGTAGTGGATACGGCGGGCCAGCTCGATCTGCGCGCGGAGCTGCCGCTCGACATGCGTTTCGGTGATTCGACCATCATCCGGATGCGTGACACCGGACCGGTGCGCATTACGCTGGTGAGCGACAGCATTGCCGTGGCGCCCTTCGCCATGCTCTCGCCGGAGCTGCAGGATGTGCAGGGCCGCATGACCGCGAACGTCTCCGTCACCGGCACCGTGCAGTCACCGGTGCTGGCCGGTACGTTCCAGCTGCGTGATGGCGCGGCGCGTGTGGTGCGCGCGAACCAGACGTACGATTCGATCAATGCCGTGCTGGTGTTGGAGAACCAGCGCGCCGTCATCCGCGACTTCGTGGCACGCAGCGGCGGCCGCGCTACGGCCAGCGGCACGA
>CBJLQC010000058.1:0-9221 GCA_966424955.1 uncultured bacterium
CGATTTACCAGATCTACGGCGTCGGCGCGCGTGTGCAGCTCGTCCGTCGTGGCGGTAATGGCAGCGCGCAGCTCGTGGAGCTCGGCAATATTCTGGACATCGACCGGCGATGAGCGCAGGCGCGCGAGCCGCGCGACTTCGCTGCGCAGCTCATGAATTCCACGCACGATGGCCCGAGCTACCACGATGGCCGTCGGCACCGTGATGATGACTACCAGAACGGCCACCGCGATCAGCTGATCCGTGAGCTCGGGCGCAGCCGCGCTGAAGAGGAATACGGTGGCGAGGGTGACCAGCACCCAGGGCAGGACGATCAAGGTGCCGGCGCTCGGGCGCCGCATGATGGCTCAAACCCCGCTTTCCCGGGCGCGGAAGCGATAGCCGAAACCGCGCACCGTCTCGATGTTGTCGCCCGCCACGCCCAGCTTGCCGCGCAGCCGCTGCACGTGCATATCCACCGTGCGGGTCTCGATCTTCGAGTGGACTTCCCACGCGGCGCGCAGCAGCTGGTCGCGTGACTGCACACGTCCGCGCCGCTCCAGCAGCGCGACCAGCAACCGGTACTCAGTGGGCGTGAGATCGGCCGGCTCGCCATGGACGGTGACGGTCAGCGCGTTGAGGTCCACGACAATGTCGCCACCACGCAGCACACGGGTTGCTCCCGCGACGGCGGGTGCCTGCGAACGGCGCAATACGGCTGCCACGCGCAGGACCAGCTCGCGCGGACTGAACGGTTTGGTCAGGTAATCGTCCGCGCCGAGCTCGAGGCCTTTGACGCGGTCGGCTTCCTCGCGGCGAGCGGTGAGGATAATGACCGGCACATCCGCCAGTGCCGGGCGACGGCGCAGCTCGGCCAGCACGTCGTATCCGGAATAGCCGGGCAGCATGAGATCGAGGACCATCAAATCGGGGCGCTCGGTCGTGGCCGCCTCGAGGGCCTCGTGGCCACTTTCTGCCGTGCTTACCCGGTACCCTTCCTTGGTCAGGTGGTAAGCAACCAGCGCAGCGATGTCACGCTCATCTTCGACGACCAGGATTCGCGCCGGAATGGTTTTGGTGTCCACCTGTTTCTTACTCTCCCTGGACCGGCGCATTGCTCACTCATTACGAGTACCGCGCCGCGGTCAAGGCATGGTCACGAAGGAGTAACAATTCAACGACTGAGTGCGGCCGGTCAACCGCGACTGTTCGCCAAAGTATGCTTGCCCGTCGATACATCCGCGGTTACTCTGGGGCCGACTTCAGATCGAGTGCCTGATGGCCGAGCAAGTTCTCAACGCCGACGAGCTTCGTGAAGCATGGAGCCTGCTGCCACCGGATGACCGCGTGGAGGGGTTCCGGCTGCTCGAGACCGGCGAAGCCGAGGAGTTCTTCCTCGATCTCGGCGCGGGCGATCAATACGAGCTGCTCAACCGCATGCGCGTGGCCGAGCAGCGTCTCTGGCTGCGCCTGCTGCCGCCTGATGATGCGGCCGACCTGATCCAGGAAGCCGAAGAGGACGAGCGTGCCGAGCTGCTGGCACTGATCGACTCGCAGACGCGCGGCGAAGTGACCGCGCTGCTCGCCTACGAGGAAGACGAAGCGGGCGGCCTCATGAGCTCGCGCTTCTCGCGCGTGCGCCCCGACATGACCGTCGACGAGGCCATCGCCTACCTGCGCCGGCAGGCCATGCGCGATACCGACGTCGAGACCATCTACTACATCTACGTGCTCGACGGCGCGCAGAAGCTGCTCGGCGTTGTTTCCTTCCGTGAGCTGTTCTCATCACGCGGCGACCGGCGCGTCCACGAAGTCATGAACACCGACTTCGTCACCGTCCGTGACGACATGGACCAGGAGGAAGTCGCGCGCGTGTTCGCGGATTACGACGTCGTCGCGCTCCCCGTCGTGGACGCGGACCGGACCATGGTCGGCATTGTCACCGTGGACGACATCGTGGACGTCGTCGAGGAAGAAACGACCGAGGACGTGCAGAAGTACGGCGGTATGGAAGCCCTCGAGGAACCCTACATGCGCACCAGCTTCGTCGACCTCATGCGCAAGCGCGTGGGGTGGCTGGCCCTGCTCTTCGTCGGGGAGATGATGACGGTCAGCGCGCTCGGCGTGTTCGAGGACCAGCTGCAGACCGCCGTGGTATTGTCGCTGTTCATCCCGCTCATCATCAGCAGCGGCGGCAACTCGGGCTCGCAGGCCTCGACGCTGGTGATCCGCGCCATGACCGTGGGCGAGGTGCGGCTGCGCGACTGGTGGCGGGTCGCCCGGCGCGAGGTCTTTTCAGGGCTGACGCTCGGCTCGGTCCTGGGGCTGCTCGGATTCTCCCGCATCTTTTTCGGATCGGCGCTCGGCCTGGATCCGCAGCCGCACGCGGCCCGCCTCGGCATCGCGGTCGGCCTCAGCCTGATCGCCGTCGTGCTGCTCGGCACCATGGCGGGCTCGATGCTGCCGTTCGTCCTGCGCCGCGTCGGCTTCGACCCGGCCAGCGCCTCCGCCCCGCTCGTCGCCACCGTCGTCGACCTGACCGGTCTGCTCATTTACTTCGTGGTGGCCACCCTACTGCTCAGCGGATACCTGCTTTAGAGGCGCGAGCCGCTACGCCGTTCCGGACAGCGACAGCACCCGCTCCCACTGCTGTTCCGTGACCGGCTGCACGGCCACGCGCGGCATCTTCACAAAACTCATCTCGCTCAGCGTCCTGTCCGCCTTGAGCTCGGCCAGCGGCAGCGCGCGCTTCAGCTTCCTGACGGGCTTCACATCTACGACGACGCGACCCTCGGCCTTCGGATCCGGCCGCGCCTCGCTCGTGATCTTCGCGATCCCGATGATGGCCTTGTCCGGCGCCGTGTGATAGATCAGCGCCTGATCGCCTTTTGATGTCTTGCGCAGATTGTTCTGCGCGCGCGCGTTCTTGATGCCATCCCACACGGCCGTGCCGTCGTTCTCGAGCTCGTTCCAGCCGAAGTCTTCCGGATCAGCCAGCAATACCCAGTACGCCACGGATCTCTGCCTCACTCAAAGTGTGGTCCGTCTTCTTGGCCAGCTCGAATACACGCCGGCACAGCTCCTCGTTCTCGTGGTCGTAACCATGCTCGCGGAGCCAGTACTTCACGTTCGACATGCCGCTCACGTGACTAATCTCGATGGTCTGGCTCCGTCCGAAATAGCTGGCCGGGACACCCGAATAGACCAGATCGGCCAGCCATGCGTCGCCCTTGTTCTGCGCCTTGATGATGGCCGCGGCATGGACGCCCGTGCCGGTGCGGAACGCATCCGCCCCGAACACGGGGTAGCTGGCGGGCACGGGGACGCCGGTCGCGCGTGACACGGTCGCGCAGTACGTCGGCAGCGCCGTCAGATCGTTCGCGCGCATGCCGAGCAGCCGCAAGTTGACCAGCAAGAGGTCCATTTCGGTATTGCCTACGCGTTCGCCGATGCCGAGCGCCGTGCCATGCACGCGGTGCGCGCCCGCTTCGATCGCGGCCATGGTGTTGGCGAGGCCGTAGCCGCGGTCGCGGTGGCCGTGCCAATCGATCTTCACCGCTTTGCCGGTCGGGGCGATCACCTCATCGCGCACATATGTGACCAGCTGACGCACGCCGGCCGGCGTGGCATGGCCGACGGTATCGGCTAGGCAGACACGCGCCGCGCCGCAGTCGATGGCCAGCGTATAGAGCTGCTTGAGGATCTCGGGCCGGGCGCGCGTGGTGTCTTCCGTCACGTACATGACCGGCAACCCCTCGCCCACCGCGAAGGTGACGGCGTCTTCCGTGGCGCGCAGCATCTTGTCGAGCGTCCAGTCTTCCGCGTACTGACGGATGGCGGAGGAGCCGATAAAGGTGCAGGCCTCAATGGGAATGCCCGCTTCCTGCGAGACGCGCGCGATCGGCTCCACGTCCGCGCGCACGGTGCGCGCCGCGCAATTCGCGCCGATGCGCAGATTGTTGCGCGCGATCTCGAGCGCGAGCGCGCGCACATCCGCCACCGCGCGCGGACCCGCGCCCGGCAGCCCGATGTCCGCGGTATCGATGCCCAGCTCGTTCATGAGATGCAGGATCTCGATCTTCACGTCGATGGCCGGATCGAGGACGGACGGGCACTGCAGGCCGTCGCGCAGCGTCTCGTCGTCGAGCTGGACATCGCGCCGGGTCGTGTAATCGAAGGTGCCGGGCGCGCGGTTCCAGTCGTAGATCAGCTCGTCTTGCCGCATTTTGGCAAAATGATCCGGCCCGGGTTAACGTGTCAAACCAATGGACATCGCCAAGGACAAGCGGGTGCAGGCCGCGCGCAAGCTGGTGCGCGCCAGCGACCAGGAAACCATTGCGGATATGCTGGAGCTGGTCGCCATTCCTGCGCCGCCCTTTGGAGAAGCCGTGCGTGCGGGCCTCGTGGCCGCGAAAATGCGCGCGCTCGGCCTGTCCGTTACCACCGATGACGTGGGCAACGTCATTGCCGAGTTTCCTGGTGCCGCGAAGAGCACGCCGGTCATTCTGTCCGCGCACCTGGACACGATTTTTCCCGCGGAAACCGAGATCAGCATCAAGCGCAACGGCACGCGCATTCACGCGCCCGGCATCGCGGACAACTCCCGCGGCCTGGCCGCGCTGCTGGCCATCGCGCGGGCCATCGGGCAGGCCCAGATCGAGACCCGGCTGCCCATCGTCTTCGTGGCGACGGTCGGTGAAGAAGGCGTGGGCGATCTGCGCGGCGTCAAGCACCTGTTCCGCCCCGGCTCGCGCTTCCGCAAGGCGAGCGCGTTCATCAGCCTGGATGGCACCGGACAACGCCGCATTGTCTATCGGGCGATCGGGTCGCGGCGGCTGCGCGTCACGATCAGCGGGCCGGGCGGCCATTCCTGGGCGGATTGGGGATTAGCCAATCCAGTGCACGCGCTGGGTCTGGCGATCGGTGCGATCTCGGACTACGACGTGCCACGCCAGCCGCGCACGGTGGTGACCGTCGCGCGCATTGGCGGCGGCACCAGCGTCAACGCCATTCCCGCGCAGGCGTGGGGTGAGATCGACATCCGCAGCGAAGCGGCGGGCCCGCTGGCCGCGGCCGAAACGGTCGTGCACCAGGCGATCGAAGAGGCGGTCGCCGCCATCAATGGCGAGCGCAAGCGCGGCACACCGTCGCTTCAGCTCGACATCCGCGTCATCGGCGACCGGCCGAGCGGCGAAACCTCCATCAACAGCAATCTCGTGCGCACCGCGCGCGCAGCCACTCGTTTCCTGGGCGAGACGCCCGAGCTCGTCGCCTCGTCGACCGACGCCAATATCCCGATTGCCCTGGGCATCCCGGCCATCGCGATCGGCGCCGGCGGCGAATCCGGCGGCACCCATACACTGGCGGAATGGTACGCGAATACGAATGGCGCAGCCGGTATCGAGCGCGCGCTGCTCATCGGAGTAGGCGCGGCCCACGGATAAAACTTTGTTGCGAGTTTTATCCGTTTTCGACGGAGCTGTGATCCACCAGGTTGACGCTGCCGTCCAGGCCGGTGACAACGCAATGATCGCCGATGACCGAATCGTGTAGCGCGGCGTTCGAGATGGTGGTGTGCTGGCCCACGATGCAGTCGCGCAGCCTGGAGTTACGGATTACCGAGCCGCTTTCGATGGTAACGTTCGGGCCGATCTCGCTGTTGTCCAGCACGACGCCTTCCGCCACGCGCACCGGGTCGAACACGCGAAGATTCTTGCCGCCATCCGGTTCGCGGGCCCGGCCGGCGTTGGCCAGCACGTGCGCATTGGTTTGTAGCAGCGTGCCCATCTCGCCCGCATCGTACCAGCCCTCGACTTCGACGATCTTCAGCCGGGCGCCGTGGTCGACCATGTATTGGAAGGCGTCGGTGAGGTAGTACTCGCCGGACTTGCCGGTCGGACCTTTCATGACGCTATGAATGCCCTGGAACAGCAGTTTCCAGTCACGCACGTAGTACAACCCGATGTTGGCGAGCTTGGAGATGGGGTCGTGCGGCTTTTCGACGATGCGGGTCATGAAACCCTGGTCGTCGTGGACCAGCACGCCGAAGCGCTGGTAATCCTCGACTTCCTTCGCCCACAGGATACCCGCCACATCCGCGGGCAGGCGTTTGGTCAGGCCCAGGTCGGCATCGAACAGCGTATCGACGAAGATGATCAGGCAGTCTTCCTGCACGTACGGCTCGGCCAGCGCGATCGCCCCGGCCGTGCCGTTCTGCACCTCCTGCTCGACGTACTGCACGTGGAAGTCCGGATAATCGGACTTCATGTAGGCTTCGATCTTTTCCTTGAGATAACCCGTGATGAAGACGCCCTCGGTGACACCCAGCTCGCGCAGGTCGTCGAGGATGTAACTCATGACGGTCTTGCCGCCCACCTTGATGAGGGGCTTCGGGGTTACGTAGGTATGGGGGCGCAGACGGGTGCCCTTGCCGGCCAATGGGATGATGACTTTCACGCGCGCGGCTCCAACTTTCGTACGAGTGGTGTGGCCATGGTGTAGACGCCGACCTCGATCACCTCGCCGCAGATGGCTTCCATCACCTGGCCGCCCAGCGTGCCGAAGTCGCCGCGGCCGAACACGCCGTGCAGCTGGGGGAACGGCTCGCCATCGATCAGCGGTACCGTGCCGCTGAGCGAGCAAAGCTCCAGATGCTCGCGGAAGCAGCGTCGCACCTGTTTGCTGGTGACCGGGTCGAAATAGCCGAGCTCGACCTCGCGCACGCGGCCGGCGCCCGTCACGGCAGCGCCGTCGATGTCCTCCTGGCGCGCGAGCGCGGTCAGCGACCGGATCAGCTCGTCGCCGGGCTCCAGCACCACCAGGAAACCAAAGGGCGTCTTTTCCGCGTGCACAGGCTCCTCCAAAAACGGGGGCGCAAGATAGCAACATACGAGCCCGGGCGATATGTTGCGCGCCGGGTCTTCACGTAGAGGCCCACCCCTGTTGTGCAAGATTCGGTCGCTCGGGCGTCCTACCGTGCAGAACCCGAGCTTATGGGAGGCTACATGAGATTTGTCTTGCTACCGGCCGTCATGATGGCGGTTGCCGCTCCGGTCGCGGCACAGCAGGCCGCGGAACGGCCGGATCGTGTCATCAACGTCAACGCCACCGGCACCGTGCAGCGCGAGCCGGAGCGTGCCGTCATAACCGTCGCCGTCGAGAGCAACGCGCAGAACGCGCAGCAGGCGGCGCAGGCCAACGCCACGAAAATGGACGCGGTGTTTGCGGCGCTCCGGCGCGTAGGCATCGTGCCACCCAAGGTGCGGACGATCGCTTACGAGTTGCAGCCCCAGTACGCACAGCCGACCCGCGATAACCCGAATCCCACGATGCGAGTGGTTGGTTACCGCGCCATCAACATGGTGGTCGTGGAAGTAGATTCGATCCGGCGTGTCGGGACCGTCATCGACGCGACGACGTCGGCCGGTGCCAATCGCATCGCAAACCTCTCGTTCGAGCTGCGCGATCCCGAGGCGGCGCGCCTGGAAGCGCTGCGCATTGCCGTCGCGCGCGCGCGCCAGGAAGCCGAAGTCCTGGCGAGTGCCTCCGGCCAGAAGCTGGGGCCACCCACCAACATCTCGAGCTCCGCCTATTACGAGCCGCGCCGCTATCGCATGGAAGCCCAGGACATGGCGGTCGCCGCGGCGCCGGCACCCACGCCGATCGAGGCCGGCACGCTGACCATCACCGCCAACGTCAACATCGTTTACCGGATGGTTGATTGAGCCTGTTCCTGCGACGCATCGGACACGCACTGAGCCGTAATCGCGCCGCCACCGGTTACGACCACTGGGATCCGCGGCTGCGCGGGCGAACCTACCACATACCGTTCGAGCAGGTGTGGCAGGCTTCGCTCGCGCTCGCGAGTGGCGGCAAGGGCGCGCTGCGCCGCTGGAAGGTCATCCAGGCCGACGACTACGAGGGCGTCATCGACGCGGAAGCAAAAACGTTCTGGCTGCGCTTCGTCGACGATGTGCGTATCAACATCTATCTAGATGAAGACGCCCAGACGCGCGTCGACGTCGTATCGAAATCACGTAAAGGCAAAGCCGACCTGGGCACCAATGCGCGCCGCATAGCGCGCTTTCTGCGCGCGCTCGACCGTAGAGTGATGCCCGCGCCGCCCCGGAAATGACGCGGATGCGCGTCATCGACTTCCACACGCATCCATACCTCCCCGCGGACCTGGCGCCGGCCACCCGCACGTTCGTGCAAAGCGTTTCGGCCGCGCTACGCGAGCACGGCGAGCAGCTGGGCGACCCTCGCTATTTCGCGCAGACACTGCGCGCACAAGGCGTCGAGCGTGCCGTCGTATTGCCGGAACATTGCCCGGCCACCTCCGGCAACGTCCGCACCGAAAGCGTGCTGGCCTGGTGCGCGGCCGCGCCGGAAACCCTCATTCCATTCGCATCGATCGATCCCAACACGGATGCCGAGCCCGCCGAGCTGCTGCAATCCTATGTCGCGGCGGGCGTGCGCGGGCTGAAGCTCTATCCCTCTTACCAGTTCTTTTACCCGAACGAGCGGCGCGTCTACCCGCTTTATGAAGTCTGCCAGGCCGCCGGCATTCCGGTGCTGCTGCACATCGGCAGCTCCGTCATCCAGGGCACGCGCATCAAGTACTGCGATCCGATTCATCTCGACGACGTCGCGATCGACTTTCCGGACCTCAACATCGTCATGGCGCATGGCGGACGCGGCTTCTGGTACGACGTGTGCGAGTTTCTCGCGAGCCATTTCGCGAACGTGTACATCGACGTGACCGGCCTCGTGCCCGAGCGTCTGCTGGAACATTTCCCGACGCTCGCGAAGTATGCTCACAAGTACATTTTTGGCACCGACTGGCCCGCTATGCCGAAGAGCGCGGCCCATAACATCGAGGTGATTTCGGGATTGGGGCTGCCGGACGCAGCATTGGAGCGAATCTTCTGGGGGAATTCGGCGCGGTTGCTCGGGCTGGGCGGGTAGCGCTCGTCTTCTTCGCACGTTCCAGAAGGGAGATGTTAGGATCTGGGCGATGTATTGGGCGTGATCGCTGGTTCGCGGCTGGGCTGGCTCCCGATTTTGAAATTATTAAAGAACAGCGCTGGGTGAGCCGGTACAGGCGGATGGACGAGAGACATCGCCCATATCCCAAAATCTCCTTTCCGAGGTCGTGCGTACCCGCGCCGCCAGATCCCTTCCGGGTTCGTCTTCTTCGCACGTTCCAGAAGGGAGATGTTAGGATCTGGGCGATGTATTGG
>CBJLQC010000059.1:0-9208 GCA_966424955.1 uncultured bacterium
GCCCGCGGGCGGCGGCGAAGCGACCATGCTGACGCCGTACAACACGGAACGCGTCAAGTTCACCGCGCCATCCTGGTCACCAACCAGCAACGAAATTGCGTTTTCGGGGCAATCGCGCGGGGGCTTTCAGATCATGATTGCGGACGCGCGGCGTCCGGGCGTGGCCAAGCAGGTTACCAGCAGTGGCGACAACGAAGATCCGAGCTGGGCGCCGGATGGCCGACATATCGTGTTCAGCAGTACTGGCAGAGAGGGCTCGGGACTATATGTTATCGACACGGTCACCGGCCGCAGGCGCCAGGTGATCGCGGGCAGCAGACTGCGGACACCAGAGTGGTCGCAGCGATTCTGACAACAATCCACTAGCGAGGTGGTCGAAGATGATGCGTAAAAGCGTACTTGCAATGCTGGCGCTCGGCTTGGTTCTTGGCGCGTGTCGACGTGAGGAGCCCGAACAGCCGACACCGCTCCCGCCCGCGGCCACTCCCGATACGGCCGGGCAGGGCGCCGCTCGGGCACGCGCGGACTCGATCGCGCGGGAGAACGCACGGCGCGAGGAGGAGGCCCGGCGCGCAGCCGCGGCCGCCGAAGTACGCAATGCGCTGACCGAGATGGTTTTCTTCGACTACGACCGTTCGGAGATCCGCGGCGACATGCAGGATGTCATGAGCCGCAAGGCCGCCGCGCTGCGCGCCAATCCGAATGTCACATTGCGCATTGAAGGACACGCCGACGAGCGGGGCAGCGTCGAGTACAACCTTGCGCTTTCCCTGCGGCGCGCCAACGCGGTGCGCGAGTATCTGACGGGCGCCGGACTCGAGGCCAGCCGTTTCGAGGTGGCAGCTTTCGGTGAAGAGCGTCCGCTGGAGACCGGCCAGAGCGAAGAGGCGTACGCGCGCAACCGCCGGGCCGAGTTCCAGATCACGCGCGGCGGAGACAACCTCAACCCGATTCAATAGGGACGCTTCGTCTCCGGCCTGAACCAGAGGAAGCTGCATATATGACCGCAGTACTTTCCAGGAAACCGAATCGGCGCGGGCTTTGGCTCGCGCCGATTGCGTGCATGGCCCTCGCAGCCGGTGGCTGCGCGATGAAGAGCGATATCCGCGACCTGCAGATGGATTTGGGGACCATGCGGGCGCAGCAGGATTCGCTCTATCGCGAAATCCAGCGGCAGAACGTGCTGCTGGCCGACTCGGTGCGCGGTGGCGCCGAATTGATTCGCACGACGCGCGCACAGCTCTCCAACCAGATCCGTCAGCTGAATGAAGTCGTGCTGTCGCTCCAGCAGCTGCTGGGCCAGACGCAGCAGCGCATCACCGAGCTGCGCGAGCAGGCGGACCAGGCACGCGCGCCGGCCACCCCCGTGCAGCCAGCCGCGACGAGTGATACGGCGGCGGCCGAGCTGTACCGCGCCGGCGCGACCAAGCTGCAGGAGAAATCGGCGACGGCGGCGCGGCTCGCCTTCGAGCAGTTCCTGACACAATACCCGCAGCACGAGCTGGCCCCTGATGCGCAATTCGGCCTGGCCGAGACCTATGCGCTGGAGGAGGAGCTGGGCGATGCCGTCGACCAGTTCGCGCGGGTGGCCGAAGCGTATCCCACATCGGCGCGGGCGCCGGAAGCGCTTTATCGCGCCGGCCAGCTGTCGGAAGAGCGACGTCGCACGAGCGAGGCGCGCACGTACTACCAGCGCGTGGTCCAGCGCTATGCCAATTCGCCGAGCGCGCGGCTGGCGCAGCAACGACTCAATCGGCTGAGGTAATGCGCTGTCCGTACTGCCAGGGCACGGAAGACCGCGTCGTTGATTCGCGCAGCAGTCGCGAGGGCGGCGCGGTCCGCAGGCGGCGCGAATGCCTGACCTGTGGGCGGCGTTTTACCACGTACGAATACGTCGAGGAGCGGCAGCTGCAGGTCATCAAGCGGGATGGCACGATCGAGACCTTCGATCGCCGCAAGCTGCTGCGTGCCATCCGCCTGGCCTGCGTCAAGCGCGGCATCACGAACGAAGAAATCGAAACGATCGTGGCCGAAGTCGAGGATGAGCTGCTCAGGCGCGGGTTGGATGAAGTCCAGTCCAATGAAATCGGCGAGCTGGTCATGGAACGGCTCAAGACGCGCGACCACGTTGCCTACGTCCGATTCGCCTCGGTTTACAGGAACTTTCAGGATATAGACGAGTTCTACGAGGAATTGCGGGAATTGAGTGCGCGCAAGGCACGCGCCGCGCAGAGCAAGGGACAGGCTGAGCTGCCGTTTCAATGAATTCGGGGTCGAAGCAGGAATCGCCGGCCGGCGCCGCAGGCGAGGCGACGGACAGTGCCCCCGAGGGCGGGCGCCGCAAGAAGCGCAGTTCGACGGGGGAGATGCCCTTCCTCGACCACCTGGAAGAACTCCGCTGGCGCATCCTCTGGAGCATCCTCGCCGTTCTCGTCGGTACCCTGGTCGGATTCGTCATCGTCACGCAATTCGACGTCCTCGAAATCCTGATCAACCCGGTGCGTCCCTTCATCGCGGGCGACAAGCTGAAATATCTCAGCCCCGGCGATCCCTTCTTCATCACGCTCAAGCTAGCCATCACGGTCGGCCTGATCCTGGCCTTCCCGATCGTGGTGGCGCAGGTGTGGGGCTTCGTTTCGCCCGCGCTGCTGCCACGCGAGCGGCGCGCGATCGTGCCCGCGTTGTACCTGGGCCTGGTGCTCTTCTGCGCGGGCGTTGCGCTCGCCTATTTTCTGGTCGTACCCATGACGCTCAAGTTCATGATGGGTTTCCAGACCGCGACGCTGGAGCAGAATATCGTCATCGGTCCCTACATGAGCTTTGTCGTGAAGATCCTGCTGGCATTCGGCATCCTGTTCGAGCTCCCGGTCGTGGTCATGGTGCTGGCTGCGCTCGGGCTCGTTACATCGAAGTTCATGGCGGAGAAGCGCCGGTACGCAATTGCCGGCATGGCCGTCATTGCCGCGTTCGTTACGCCCGGCGACGCGGTGACGCTGACCGTTTTCATGATGGGGCCCCTGCTGATCCTCTACGAGTTGAGCATCGGCCTGGCGCGGCTGGTCGAGCGCCGGCGAGCCCGCTCGCTGGTCGAGTCGGTGGCCATCATCGCGCTCCTCATGGTCGCCGCGCCGGCCAGTGCGCAGCAGCCGACGCAACCGCAGCGGCCGGCCGCCACCGATACGACGAAGCCAAAGACCGCGCGTGAACGGGTTTTCGATCGCTTGCGCAACGCGCAGCGCGCGGAGCAGCGCGATACGGCGCGCGCCGACACCACGCAGACGGCCAGCGAGCGGCCGCCCGCGCGCGTGCCGACGCAGGGCACGGTGCAGGAGTCGCAGGAATTTCCCATCGATTCCATGATGCGGCAGCTGCTGCAACTGCCCGGTTTTTCCGCCACGCGGTACCGCGGCACGATCGCGGAGTTCAGCGCGGACTCCAGCGAGCTGGTGCTGCACGGCGATACGGCGCAACCGGCCGGCGTGATGCGCGAAGGGCAGTCGATGCTGGCCGACTCACTGGTCACGTTCAACGAAAACACGTCGATCGCCTGCGGCTACGGCAATCCGATCATGAGTGGCGGGAATCAGGGGAATCCGCTGTCGAGCGAGCGCGTGTGCTACAACACGCGCACCCGCGTCGGCATGGCACTGGGCGCGCGCACGCAGGTGACCGAGGGCGCCAACTGGTTCGTGACCGGCGACATGTTCACGCGCGGCACCGATTCCTACTCACACGACGCGACATTCACCGACTGCAGCCTGGAAGAGCCGCACTACCATTTCGCGCTGCGCGAGATGAAAATCGTGCGCGGGGATGTCGTGGTGGGCCGCAACGTCACACTGAATTTCGGCGATGTGCCGGTGCTGTGGCTGCCCTTCTTCATGCAGAGCATGAAACGCGGGCGGCGCAGCGGCTTGCTTTTCCCGGAGTTTTCGGTCAACGACATCGTGCGCCGTAATGCCGGGTACAATCGCCGCATCCGCGATCTCGGCTTCTATTGGGCGATGAGCGATCACTGGGGCTCGCTGCTTTCGCTCGACTGGTGGTCGGACAACTACACGGCGCTGGAAGGCTCGTTCGACTACACGTATCCGGCCAAGTTCATGAACGGCGGTGCCACCTTCAAGCGTTTCTGGGAGGACGGCGGCAGCCGCCAGTTCTCGGTCTCCGCGCAGCACAGCATGGAGCCCAACGAGCGGACGCGAGTCTCGCTCAACGGCAACTACGTCACCTCCAGCCGGCTGGTGGAAGAGCGTTCGTACGATCCGCAGGAATTGCGGCGCTCGATTACGTCGAATCTCGGCCTGACCCGGCGCTTCGACTGGGGGTCGCTGAGCATGCAGCTGTCGCGCGACCATTATCTGACCAGTGACCAGAAGCGTTACACGCTGCCCAGCCTCGGCCTCAACCTCGCCACCATCAACTTGCCGGGCGGCGCCACGTGGACGGGAAGCGCGCAGATGCGACGCACGGGAAGCGATGAGCCGAACACCGACGTCGATCCGACCGAGTTGAGCGGCTCGGTCAGCAGCGCCTTCAACTGGGGACGGTTGTCCTGGTCGCAGAGCTTCACCTCGGTGGACCGCGACGAAGCTGCTGTCGACGTGGACACACTGAACGCCGATACCGTGCGCGTGCTGCGGCAGAACCACACGATCAACTGGACCTCGAGCCTCAACTTTCAGCAGCGGTTGATCGGTACCTCGACGTTCACTCCCGGCATCACCATCGCGCGCGAGTCGCGCCGAAACGTGCTGTCCGGTGGTGACCTGGTAAGCGCGCCCATGCGGGTCGATTTCAACGCCGAGCTGAAGGCGGATGTGTTTGGTTTCTGGCCCGGTATTGGCTCCATCGAGCGAATTCGTCACCGACTGTCGCCCAGCATTCGCTACGGTTTCTCGCCCGCCACCAGCATCGATTCCATTGCGAATCCGCTGCAGGCCGCCGTCTTCGGCCCGCGCATCGGCAGCGAGCGCAATACCATCACGGTGAGCGTGAACCAGACGTTCGAGGGCAAGTTCCGCGAAGACCGGGAAGCCACGCAGGCGCGCGCCGACAGCCTGGCCGCCGATACGCTGACCGCCGATCCCAGCCGTCCGCGCAAGCTGCCGCAGGCGCGCAAAGTCACCATTCTGTCGCTGACCACGGACGCGGTCGTTTATGATTTCGTGGCCGCCCGCGAGCTGGGGCGCGGCATTCGCACCGAGCAGATCACCAACAGCATCAACTCGGATCTGCTGCGCGGCCTACAGCTGAGTGTTACGCACGACCTCTTCCGCGAGGATACCGCGATTGCCAAGGGTGGCCGCGAGTTCAAGCCGCACCTGGAACGCGTGAACGCATCATTCTCGCTGAGCAATAATTCCTGGTTGTTCCGGGTGCTGGGCCTGTCCCGCAAATCCGATGCGCCACCAGAGACCGGCTCGGCCGAATCGGATGTGCCGTCCGAGGCGGAAGGCGGTCCGACCACCGAGCCGCAGTTCGGGATCGTCGGCAACCGTCAGCGCGATCGCGAGCGGCAACAGCAGCAGCTGCCGCGCGGCAACGTCGGTGCCTGGAATGCCAGCTTCAATGTCATCCTCGAGCGCCCCCGCAAGGACGTCACCGGCTTCGTGCGGGAGAGCAACGAGATGGTCACCTCGAGCTTCAGCTTCCAGCCGACGCAGCAGTGGAACGTGCGCTGGAGCACCGGCTATTCGTTCACGGAAAAGGAGTTCACCGACCATATGCTGGTCTTCACCCGTCAGATGCATGACTGGGACGCGAATTTCGATTTCGTGAAAGCACAGAACGGCAACTTCAGCTTCCAGTTCCGCGTCAGCCTGCGCGCGAATCCGGATGTCAAATTCGATTACCATCAGCGCAGCAACATCCGCGACCGGCGCTTCTAACGCAGAGCGACTTTTCGGCACGTGGTTGAAAGCGCCGCGACGCACTATAATCCCGCATGCCCCAGGTACTGGTACTCGAAGGCGACCAGCTCTCGATAAGCGACGTCGAGCGCATAGCTCGCGGTGACGACACGCAAGTCACGCTGTCGGGCCAGGCACTGGCGCGCGTGAACGCGGCCCGCGAGGTGGTGGACCGCGCCGTCCGCGAAAACCGGGTGGTTTACGGCATTACCACGGGCTTCGGCGCATTAGCGGAAATGATCATTCCGCGCGATCGCATTCGCGAATTGCAGCACAACCTGATCCGCAGCCATGCCGCCGGCGTGGGTGCACCGCTGCCGGAGGAAGAAGTGCGCGCCATCGCGCTGCTCCGCGCGAACGTGCTGGCGCTGGGTCACTCGGGCGTGCGCCCCGCGGTCATCGAGTTGCTGCTCGGTCTGTTGAACCATCGCATTCATGCGGTCATTCCCGAGCGGGGCAGTGTCGGGGCGTCGGGCGATCTGGCGCCGCTTTCACATCTGGCGCTGGTGCTGTTGGGGGAGGGTGAGGCGTTCTACCGCGGTGAGCGAATGAGCGGCGCGGCCGCACTGGAGCGCGCGGGGCTGCGTCCGCTTTCCCTGGAAGCCAAGGAAGGTCTCGCCCTCAACAACGGCACGCAGGTTCAGACCGGCATTGGCATCCTCGCGTTCTGTGACGTCCGGCGCGCGCTCGAAACCGCGGAAGTCGCGGGCGCCATGAGCCTGGAAGGTTTGCGCGGTACGCCGGACGCCTTCCACCCGGCCATCCAGCGCGTGCGGCCGCAGGTCGGCCAGATCGAAAGTGCGACGCGCCTGCGTACGCTGCTGGCGCAGTCGGAGATCCGGGAATCACATCGCGATAACGATCCGCGCGTGCAGGACGCCTATTCGCTGCGCTGCATGCCACAGGTCCACGGCGCCGCGCGCCAGGCGTTGACCTACATCGCGCAGGTGCTGGAGACCGAAGCCAACAGCGCCACCGATAATCCACTCATCTTCCCGGACGAGGGGCTGGTGCTGAGCGGCGGCAATTTCCATGGCCAGCCGGTGGCCCAGGTACTCGATCTGCTCGCCATGGTGTGCGCCGACCTGGCCGCCATCAGCGAGCGCCGCATCGCGCGGCTGGTCGATCCGAACCTGTCCGGCCTGCCGCCCTTCCTGGTGCAGGATCCCGGCGTCAATTCCGGGATGATGATGCCGCAGATCGTGGCCGCATCACTCGTGGCGGATCTGAGGCTGAAGGCACACCCGGCCAGCATCGACAGCATTCCCACCGACAACAACAAGGAAGATCACGTTTCCATGGGGCAGGGCGCGGCACTCAAGGCGCGCGAGGCCGCGCGGCTGCTGGAAGCCGTGCTTGCGCTCGAGCTGATGGTGGCGGCCCAGGCACTCGAATTCCTGGCACCGCTCAAGCCGGGCATTGGCGTGGCTCGCGCCTATGACATCATCCGCGCGCGCATTCCGCCTCTCCACACCGATCGCTACCTGGCCCCGGAGATCGAGACGATGACGCAGCTCGTTCACGCCGGTGCGTTCGCTTCGCTCCACCAGGGACTGCCCGTCCAGTGAGCCGTACCACGATCTTCACCAACTGCGCGCAGGTGGTCACCTGCGCCGATGACGTGGTGCACGAACAGGCCGCCGTGGTGGTTCGGGACGGGCGCGTTACCGGCGTCATTCCCGCGGCGCGGGCGCTGGCCGACTATACCGGCGCCGCGGTGGTAGATTGCGAGGGTGGCGTGCTCACGCCGGGCTTCGTGGATTCGCATACCCACGCCGTCTTCGGCGGCACGCGCGCCGCCGAGTACGAGATGCGCGCCCGCGGCATGGACTACATGGAGATCGCACGGCGTGGCGGCGGCATCAACGCGTCGGTCGCCGATGTGCGCGAGCGCAGCGAAGCCGAGCTGATCGAAATGGCCGTGCCGCGGTTGTACGAGATGGTTCGCCTGGGCACCACCACGGTCGAGATCAAGAGCGGCTACGGCCTGAGCACCGAAGGCGAGCTTAAAATGTTGCGGGTCATCCGCGCGCTCAGCGAGCGCGCGCCGCTGCGCATCGTGCCGACCTTCCTGGGTGCGCATGAGGTGCCGCCCGAGTACCGCGAGCGGCGCGCCGACTACGTCGACTTGATCGTTCGTGAGATGATCCCCGCGGTAACCGCCGAGCGGCTCGCGGTATTCTGCGACGTGTTCATGGAACCGGGTGCATTCACGCGTACCGAAACAGAAAACATCCTGCGCGCGGCTCAGGCGCAGGGCATGTTGCTCAAGTTGCATGCGGATGAATTCGCCAATTCCGGCGCCGCCCAGCTGGCCGTTGAGCTGGGGGCCGCATCGGCGGATCACCTGGGCGCGATAAGCGACGCGGGCATCGCGGCGCTGGCCGCATCCGACACAGTTGCGACGCTGCTGCCGGCCACCCTGTTCTTCCTGGGGAAGACGCAGTACGCGCCCGCGCGCCGCTTGATCGACCTGGGCGCCACGGTCGCCCTCGCCACCGACTTCAACCCGGGAACCGCGCCCTCGGCGAGCATGCCGCTGGTGCTGACCATGGCCTGCTCACAGATGGCGATGACACCGCTCGAAGCGATCACCGCAGCTACCTCCGGCGGTGCGCGTGCGCTCCGGCGGTCCGATATCGGCACGATAACCGCGGGCGCGCAGGCCGACCTGGTGCTCTGGCGTGTGCGCGATCACCGGGAGATCCCATATCACTTTGGCAGTCCGCCGGTTGCGGGGGTTTGGCTGGGCGCAGAACGTGTTATTTAGCTTGTGAGATGCTGCACCCGTCTTTATCTTCGACGCCATGACCGCCCCGATCCTCGAGGCGGTGCCCAACTTCAGTGAAGGCCGTGATTTGGCGGTCGTCCGGGCGATCGTCGAAGCCATGCGGAGCAGTGGTGCCGAAGTGCTCGACTGGTCCGCGGACCCGGATCACCATCGTTCGGTGGTGACCGTCATAGGGCCTCCGGAGCTGGTCGAGGATGCAGCCTTTGCGGGTGCCGCCATCGCCGTCGAACAGATCGACTTGCGCCAGCACCACGGGGTTCATCCCAGGATCGGCGCCATCGACGTCCTCCCCTTTGTGCCACTCGCTGGGCTCAGCATGGCCGATGCCGGTCGCAGTGCACGCCGTGTGGGGGAGCGTCTGGCGAACGAATTGCGCGTTCCGGTCTTTTTTTACGGTGAGGCATCGCGCCCGCCGGGTGTGAGCCTGGCTGCGTTGCGGCGGGGCGGCTTCGAACAGATCGTCGACGCGCCCGCAGTGATGATAGAAACCCTCGCGGTCGACCAT